>JACDAO010000263.1 GCA_013695405.1 Acidobacteriota bacterium
TCCTCGGCGTGCCCACGCCGGTGATGGCGACGCTGGCGTCGGTGCTGGCGCCGTTCGCGGGCGGCGCTCTCCAGAACTGACGTTCGCCGGAGGACGGCCTCGCGCGGCCGAGAGACCATCGGCCGCGATGCTACGATGCGGCGTGCCCCGCCGCATCGATCGCCGTCCCCCCGCGGCGCCCCGGCTGCCCCCGATGGCCAACCAGTCTTCCGGACTCGGGGATTCGTGTCGCTGCTGGTAGTCGCCGGCGTGATGGCCCTCGGCGCCCTCGGCGGGCTGCTCGGATCGCTGCTCGGCCTGGGCGGCGGCGTCTTCCTGGTGCCGTTCCTGACGCTCGGGCTCGGCCTGCCATTCCGGCAGGCGGCCGGTATCGGTTTGATGACGGTGATCGCCACGTCGAGCGTGGTCTCGGCCCAGCGCGCGGGCGACGGCACGATCAACCTGCGGCTCGGCATCGTGCTCGAGATCGCCACGACGATCGGCGGGCTGGCCGGCGGCCTGACGGCGCTGGCGCTGTCGCAGCGCACGCTGCACGTGACTTTCGGCGTGGTGGCGCTGGGCATCGCCGGCGTGATGTTCCGCCAGCTCAACGCGCGGAACGCGCTGCCCGAAGGCGACACCGACACGGGCTGGCTCGGCGGCCGCTTCTACTCGGCCGAGTACGACCGCCTGGTGACGTATCGCGTCCACCGGCTGCCGGTGGCACTGGGCATGTCGTTCGTTGCCGGAAACGTCTCCGGTCTGCTCGGGATCGGCGGTGGCATCCTCAAGGTGCCCGCGCTCACCGCCTGGTGTGGTGTGCCACTGCGGGTCGCCGCGACCACCAGTTCGCTGATGATCGGCGTGACCGCCGCCGCCTCGGCGCCGCTGTATTACACCGCCGGCGAGATCCTGCCGCAGTATGCGGCCGCCTCCGTGCTCGGCGTGATGGTCGGCACGCGCGTTGGCTTCCGGATTGCCGAGCGCGCCGGAGCCCGCGGACTCAAGCTGCTGCTCGGCTGCGTGCTCGTGCTGGTTGCGGTGATGATGCTGGTGCGCGCATGACCTACGCCTTCGAGCGCCTGCTCGGCCACACCCTCGGCCTCGGCGTGGCGGTGAGCACGGCGCTGCTGGCGGTCGGCCTGCTGTGGTCACTGGTCGCGCCGGATCCGATCGCCGATGCCCTGCTGAACGTCGGCTTGCTGGTCCTGATGGCGACGCCGGTGGCGCGGGTGGTGCTCTCCTGTGCCGAGTACGTTCGTCGGCGCGACTGGTTCTTTGCCGCCTCGAGTCTCGGCGTGCTGGCGGTGCTCGGCGCCACCGTCTGGATCGCCCTGCACGGGTGACCTCTGCACCTCCTGCCGGGCGTCCTGCCGCGCCGCCAGGCGCGCGTGCAGGCCGAGCATCCTCGACCGCAGCGGCGACGACAGCCTCGGAAAGCTGTCGGCAATCCGTGCGAACTGCACAGGACCGAGGCCGTACAGCAGGGCCGCCCGCGCCTGTAGCTCGACGACGGCGTCTTCGTTGGCGGGCTGCCGCAGCAAGGTCAGCGCCGACCTCATGACCGCCCGGCGATGTGGCGACGTCGGGGGCGGGCGCGGCACGGGCAGATGCCCGATCAGTGCCGTGGTGACGTGCGCGCCCAGATACAGGCGCACGAACCAGTCGGCGACCAGGCTGTTCAGCATGCCGCACAGGTAGACCTGAGTACCGAGACCGACCCGTCCGCGCAGGCAGAACACGGTGTGCGTGGAGAGGCAGCCCGGTGGCAGCAGCGCGACGATCAGCGAGCGCAGATTGGTCGGCGACGAGACGTCGCGGTAGGCTAGCCGCCAGCGCCGCCACGGCTCTCCCCGCAGTACTCGCGCCGCCTCCAACGGTGACACCCACGGCCCGTCGCCCGGCGGCTGCACCACGAACGGGTGCAGGTGCTTGCCCTCCACCACCACGCAGGCGTCGGGTGTGTACGTGTCGACCAGGAGCGTGCGATCGTCGGTCGCATTGAGTTCGCGACCAAAGCGCAG
>JACDAO010000271.1 GCA_013695405.1 Acidobacteriota bacterium
TCACCGCACTGCCCGCGCCCGGCGGCGATGGCAGCGGGTCGGAGCCGCGCCGCCCGACCGGTAGCGGCGCTCGCAGCGCGTCGTAGCAGTTGGCGCGCATCCGCGGCAGCCTGACCGTCGGCACCTGCGTGGGCCCCTTGTGCGCCGGCTCCGCGGCCGCATCGTGGCCGCCGGCCCGCGCCCGCCGCAGCGCATCGAGCACCTCGCGCCTCGATCGGCCCCGCAACTCGAACAGCAGGAACGGATCGCGATCGAACGCGTCGCCGAGCACATAGTGCACGGCGGCGGCGTGCTTGCACGGGCTGGCCCAGTCCGGACAGCTGCAGTGCACCGCGAGATCGACGGCACGCTCCGGGAACAGGCTGGTGCCGGCCGCGGCAAAGGCGTCGTCGATATCGCGCGGCATCTGGCCGGCGAGCAGGTCGGCCGCGATGCCGGCACGGCGCGCCATCGCGGCGATCGCGGCGGCCCAGTGGTCGTCGGCCAGAATCGGCACCGTCAGGCGGACGTCGTACGGCGTGACGCTCGAGCCGGTCACCTGGGCGCTGACCACACCGGCGTTGACCGCGAGGTCGTGGGCCCGGCCGGCCCGGGCGTAGGACTTGCCCCGCGCGAGCCTGGTGCCGTATTCGCGAGACAACCGCTCGAGCGCACCGAGCCAGCGCTGTCCCCACCAGGTCGTGCCGGTCCGCCCGATCCGGATGCCGCGCACCGGCGCCGGCTGCTTGCGGCTCGCCCCAGGCCAGTCGCCTTCGTCCCACGGGCTCATGCCGTTCCGCCCTTCGGCCGTCGCGGCGCGGCGTGGCTGGCCGGACGACGAGCCGGGGCGGGCGCCTCGTCGTCGTCGGGATCGCCGGGTTCGTTGTCGATCACGGCGCCGTCGGCCAGCGCAAACAACTGGCGCAGCTCGGCGTCGTTTAGTTCGGTAATCCAGCGCTCACCGGTGCCGACGACGGTGGCGGCCAGCGCGCGCTTGCGCTCGAGCAGGTCGGCAATCTTGTCCTCGATGGTGCCGGCACAGACCATGGCGTGCACCTGCACCCGGCGGGTCTGGCCGATGCGGTAGGCGCGATCGGTGGCCTGGTCCTCGACCGCCGGGTTCCACCAGCGGTCGTAATGGAAGACGTGGGTGGCCGCGGTCAGGTTGAGGCCTGTGCCGCCAGCCTTGAGCGACAACACGAAGACCGCAGGGCCGTGGCGCTCGGTCTGGAATCGATCGACCATCGCCTCACGGGCGGCGCGAGCGGTGCCGCCGTGGAGAAACAACACCTCGAGCCCGAGGCGCGCCGACAGGTGAGCGGTCAAGCGCGAACCCATCTCACGGAACTGCGTGAACACCAGGGCCTTGTCGCCGGCGGCGATCGCTTCGCCGAGCATCTCGGTGAGGCGATCGAGCTTGCCCGAGCGGCGCGGCAACGGCCCCGCTTCGCCAAGGTACTGCGCCGGGTGGTTGCAGACCTGCTTGAGGTGCATCAGCAGGGTCAGGACCCGGCCGCGGCGCTCGATCCCTTCGGACGACTCGATGCTGCGCAGCGCTTGGTCGACCACCGCCCGGTAGAGCACCGCCTGCTCGCGGGTCAACGTGCAGACGACCTGCATGACGTGCTTGACGGGCAGATCGCTGATCACGGTCGCGTCGCTCTTCAATCGACGCAGCAGGAAGGGCCCGGTCAGCCGGCGGAGACGTTCGGCCGCCCGGTCGTCGCCATGGCGCTCGATTGGCACCGCGTACGCGCGCCCGAACGCGTCCAGGGTGCCGAGCAGGCCGGGATTGGCAAACTCGAGGATCGACCACAGTTCCGCCAGCCGGTTCTCGACCGGCGTGCCGGTCAACGCGACGCGATACCCGGCCGGCAGCCCGCGCGCTGCCCGGGCCGTGGCCGACACGGCGTTCTTGATGTTCTGGGCCTCGTCGAGCACCACCACCGACCAGTCGAGGCCGGCCAGCAGACGCGCATCCCGGCGGAGCACGCCGTACGTGGTCAGCACCACCGCATCGGGCGGCACCGCCAGCGCCGCTGCCGCACGGGGCCGGTCGGGGCCGTGGTGCAGGCGCAGTGGCAGCGTCGGTGCGAATCGGCCAGCTTCCCGCTGCCAGTTGCCGACCACCGAGGTCGGCGCCACGATCAGCACCGGACGCCGGTCGCCGGGCAGGTCCTGGCGGCGACGCAGCAGGAAGGCCAGTACCTGGATGGTCTTGCCGAGGCCCATGTCGTCGGCCAGGCAGGCGCCGAGACCGACCGCGGCCAGCGTGGTCAGCCAGGCCAGCCCGCGCACCTGATACGGTCGCAGCGTCGCCTGCAGCGCCTGCGGCGGCGCGACGTCGGCGC
>JACDAO010000291.1 GCA_013695405.1 Acidobacteriota bacterium
GACCGGGATTGGCGGGTGGTGTCCGTGGTACGACGCGCGCGGGGTGACCTCGGTCGGCGGTCCCGGCGATCGCCCCAACGAGGCCGAGCGCGACTACTGGCTGGCCCCGACCCGCGCCCCAGCCGGCCTGGTGGAGCGACGCGGGTGATCCCCCTCCAGCCGTCGCTGCACGCCGTCGTCGACGCCACCCACGGCGATCCCTTCGCGGTGCTCGGGCCGCACCTCGTCGAGCCCGCCGGCAATGGCCGGCGCGCCCTGGTCATCCGCACCTTCCAGCCTCGCGCCAGTGCCGTGCAGGTCGTGCTGGCCGCCGACGGCGACCGCGTCGCGACCCACGCGATGACGATGCGCCATCCCGACGGGCTGTTCGAAGTGACCCTCGACGACATCGGCACGATCGTGCCCTATCGTCTCGAGTTGACCTGGCGGGACGGCGGCGAGGTTACCTCCATCGACGACCCGTACCGGTTCGGGCTGCTGCTCGGCGACCTCGACCTGTACCTGATCGGCGAGGGCCGGCATCAGCAGCTGGCCGGAGCGCTTGGCGCGCACGTGACCGCGATCGACGGGGTCGCCGGCACGCGCTTCGCCGTGTGGGCGCCGAACGCCCGACGGGTCAGCGTGGTCGGCGACTGGAACGACTGGGACGGCCGGAGCCATCCGATGCGCCAACGGCTGCCACAGGGGGTGTGGGAGCTGTTCATTCCCGCTGCCGGCGCGGGTGCGCACTACAAGTTCGAACTGGTCTCGTCGGCAGGCGGCCCGCCGTTCCTGAAGGCCGACCCGTGCGCCGCGGTGTACGAGCACCCGCCGGCCACGGCGTCGATCGTGTGCGCCCCCAGTACCTATGTGTGGCAGGACGACGAGTGGCTGGCCGGTCGCGCGTCGCGTCGCGAGGCGCTCGACCAGCCGATGTCGATCTACGAGGTGCACCTCGGCTCGTGGGCGCGCGGGGCGCAGGGCGAGTTCCTGACCTACGCAGAGCTGGCAACCCGACTGATCGCGCACATGCGCCAGATCGGTTTCACGCACGTCGAGCTGCTGCCGGTGCTCGAGTTCCCCTACGACGGATCGTGGGGCTATCAGGTGACCGGGTTCTTCGCGCCGACCAGTCGCTTCGGCACGCCCGACGACTTCCGTGCCTTCGTCGACGCGCTGCATCAGGCCGGGCTCGGCGTCATCCTGGACTGGGTGCCCGGTCACTTTCCCAAGGATGCCCACGGCCTGGCTCGCTTCGACGGGACCTCGCTCTACGAGCACGCCGATCCACGCCAGGGCGAGCACATGGACTGGGGCACGCTGATCTTCAACTACGGCCGCAACGAAGTCCGCAACTTCCTCACCGCCAGCGCGCTCACCTGGATTGCCGACTTCCACATCGACGGGCTGCGGGTCGACGCCGTGGCCTCGATGTTGTACCTGGACTACTCGCGCACCCAGGGCGACTGGGTGCCGAACGCGTACGGCGGCCGCGAGAATCTCGATGCCGTCTCGTTCCTGCAACACCTCAACGTGCTGGTTCACGAGCGCCATCCCGGCGTGGTGACGATCGCCGAGGAGTCCACCGCCTGGCCGGGCGTCAGCCGGCCGGTCCATCTCGGCGGTCTCGGCTTCACTTACAAGTGGAACATGGGCTGGATGCACGACATCCTGTCCTACATGTCGCGCGACGCCATCTACCGGCGGTGGGAACACACCCACCTGACGTTCTCGATGCTGTACGCCTACAACGAGAACTTCATCCTGCCGTTCTCCCATGACGAAGTCGTGCATGGCAAGCGTCACCTGCTCGACAAGATGCCCGGCGACACCTGGCAGAAGGCCGCCAACCTGCGGGCGCTGTACGCCTACATGTTCACGCATCCGGGCAAGAAGCTGCTGTTCCAGGGCTGCGAGTTCGGACAGTGGCGCGAGTGGAACCACGCCGAGTCGCTGCCCTGGTTCCTGCTCGAGCACGCACCGCACGACGCGCTGTTGCGCTTTGTCGGCGAGCTGTCGGCCGTGTACCGGCGCGAACCGGCCTTGTACGAGCGCGACTTCGATGCGTCGGGATTCCAGTGGATCGACTGCAACGACCACGAGAACAGCGTCGTCTCGTTCGTCCGGCGTGCCGCGGACCCCGAGGATCTGCTGGTGGTGCTGATGAACTTCACGCCGGTGCCTCGCGACCCGTACCGGGTCGGCGTGCCGCTTGCCGGCCGCTACGACGAGGTCCTGAACAGCGACGCCGCCGCCTACGGGGGCAGCAACATGGGCAATGGCGGGACGGTGACGACGATCGCCGAGCCGTCGCACGGGCACCTGCAGTCGCTGAGCCTGACGCTGCCGCCGCTCAGTTGCGTCGTGCTCAAGCCCAGACGCTGACCGCCGCTGTGTCTCCTCTCGCCGACGGCCGCGTTCCCGCTTGTGCGCACTGGCTCCTGGCCAGTCCGACCTGCGGCGCCATCGTCTGGGATCCCGCCGGCTGGATTCTGGCCGCCAACCCCGCCGCCCTCCGTCTGCTCGCGATCGACCCCGCGGCCTGGATCCCCGGGCACCTCAACGTCCGCGAGGCGATCGCCGCGCCGGAGGTCCGCGATTCGATCGACCTGTCCAGCTCGATGAGCGGCACACAGCCGCTGGAGTATCTGGTCACGCAGTCGGGCGGGATCACCCGGCGGCTGCTCGTCAGCAGCTGGCCGCTGCCGGCCCCGGAACCGCTGTGGGCGTCGATCTGCGCCGACGTCACCCCGCCGGCTGGCCACGAGCTCGACCTGGAGGTCAGCGCCGCGCGACTGGAGCTGCTCTACCAGCGGAGCCCGCTGATGTACTTCACGGTGGCGGCCGATGGCCGTGTCCTGAGCGTCAACCGGACGGCCCTCGACCAGCTCGGGCTCGAGGCCGACGCCGTCGTCGATCACAGCGTGATGGACGTCTTCCATGCCGATGATCGCGACATTCTCGCCACCCAGCTGGCGCGATGCTTCCGTGAGCCCGATCGCACCCACACCTGGGACCTCCGCAAGCTGCGGCGCAACGGCGAGATCATGTGGGTCACCGAGTGGGCGCGGGTGGTGCCGGGCCTCGACCAGCAGCCGCAGTTGCTGGTGGTCTGTGAAGACATCTCGGCCCGCAAGCGCGCCGAACAGGCGCTGCGCGACAGCGAAGGGCGGTTGCTGCAGGCGCAGAAGCAGGAAGCGCTCGGCCGGCTCGCCGGCGGCATCGCCCACGACTTCAGCAACCTGCTGACCGTGGTGCTCGGCCACTGCGACGCGGCCCGGATGATGCTGCCGCGCGACTCGCCTGCCCTCGACGAACTGCAGGGCATCCGCGAGGCGGCGCAGCAGGCCACCAACCTGTCGCGCCAGCTGCTGACGTTCAGCCGCCGACAGGTCGTGCAGCCGGCGCCGCTGCAACTCGACGACGTGGTGACGCGGATGACGCCGCTGTTCCGGCGCCTGCTCGGCCCGACGGTGCGCCTCGAGGTCGCGTTCCTGCCCGGCATGCCGCAGGTGTTCGCCGATCCCGGGCAGATCGAGCAGGTGCTGACCAACCTGATCGTCAACGCCCGCGATGCGATCGAGCAGGCCGGCACCGTGCGGATCACCTCGTCGCTCGTGAGCGCCGACGACTACGCGGCGGACACCGGGATGCCGCCCGATGCGACGCGCACCTACATCTGCGTGTCGATTCGTGACGACGGCGTGGGCATGGATGAGGAGGTGCAACGCCGCGCCTTCGAGCCGTTCTTCACCACCAAGGCCGACGACCGCGGCACTGGCCTCGGGCTGCCGACCGTGCAGTCGATCGTCACCCAGGCTGGAGGTGGCGTGTCGCTGCATACCGCCGAGAGCGCCGGGTGTGACGTGCGCGTCTACCTGCCGACCGTGTCGTCGGGCCCGGCGGGGCCAGTCGCACTGCCGGAGCCGCGACCGTTGCCGGGCGGGCAGGAGACGATTCTGCTGGTCGAGGATCGGGAGGCGGTGCGCCGGGTCGCGCAACGCTTCCTGAGCCGACGTGGCTACCGGGTGATCGAGTCGGAGAGCGCCGAGCTGGCCATGGACCTGGCGGCGGAGCATGCCGGCGAGATCGACCTGCTGCTGAGCGACGTGGTGCTCGGCCACATGGACGGGCAGGAGCTGGCGACTCGCCTGGTTGCCCAGTACCCGGGCCTCAAGGTCGTGCTGATGTCGGGCTACCCGAGCGAGATGCTGACGCGCGCCGGGCAGGGCGGGCCGGTCTTTCCGTTCGTCAGCAAGCCAATCGACTTCCCGACGTTGGCGCAGTTGCTGCGCGATCTGCTCGACGCCCGTCCGCGGCGCTGAGCCCCGGCTGTTGGGCGTCGCTACAGTCGTCACCGCCCGCAACGCGGCAACCCGGTCTGGCCGCTGATTTCGCGCCGCAATCGCTGCGGAGGCGGTCTGTCGCCCGCCGCAAGACGGTGGCAGCCTCGTTGCAACACACCTTGACGTCATGGCCGTGTTCGATGTACCGATAAGCTGGACGGAACTCGTCAAGCGCACCGCGAAAGAGTTCATGGCCGACGACTGCCTGGGCCTGGCGGCGCAGCTGGCGTATTACTTCTTCCTTGCTGTTTTTCCCGCCATCCTGTTCCTGCTGGCCCTGGGCAGTTTCTTTCCGCTGCAGGACCTCATCGGCGACGTGGTCCGCTTGCTGCAGCCGGTCGCGTCGCCTGAGATGCTCGGCCTGATCGAGGAACAGATGCGTCGCATCTCGGAGGCCGAGAACGGCGGGCTGCTGACCTTCGGCGTGCTCGGTGCGTTGTGGAGCAGTTCGGCGGCCATGGTCGCGGTGACCAGCAGCCTCAACACCGCCTACGACATCGAGGAGGCGCGGCCGTGGTGGAAAGTGCGGCTGATTGCGATCGGCCTGACCCTGGCGCTGTCGGTGTTCATGCTGCTCTCGTTCACGTTGATCGTCGCCGGGCCGAGCATCGCCGAGTATCTCGGGCAGACCCTTAGGATGGGGACGGTGTTCGAGTGGACCTGGAAGATCGTGCAGTGGCCGGTGGCCTTCGCGCTGGTTTGCACCGCGATCGGGCTGGTCTATTACTACGCGCCCGACGCCGAACAGGACTGGGTCTGGCTGACGCCAGGCGCGCTGGTGGCGACCACGCTCTGGGTGCTGGCGTCGCTGGCGTTCAAGGTCTACGTCAGTAACTTCGCCGACTACAACGCCACCTACGGCACGGTCGGCGGCGTGATGGTATTGATGCTGTGGTTCTACGTCTCGGGCCTGGCGGTGCTGCTCGGCGCCGAACTCAACGCCGAGATCGAGCACGCCTCGCCGCACGGCAAAGACCCCGGCGAGAAGGTGCCAGGCCAGCGCAGGATGCTGGGCGTGAGGGCTGCGCGGGCGTGGAAGGCGCGACTCGGCGGCAAGGGTCACGGCGTTCGGTCTGGTCAGGAGGCGACGTCTGCGCCGGCGACGGCTTCGGCGGCTCCTGCGGTTCGCCAGTCGACCGATCCGGCGGTCGTCGACATCGAACCGGCCGCGGCCCCGGTTTCGGGCGGTCGATCCGTGTTCAGTTCGCTGGTTGCGCTCGGCCTGCTGATGCGACAGTGGCGGCGCTCTCGAAAGACGACCCCGGCGAAACACTCCGCCTAGCATGGGGCCGGGCGGCTTCTCAAGGAGATCTCCATGAGTCTGCGTGACAAGTACAGTGCGGCGATCCAGATCGCCAAGAGTGTCGGGATGCAAGGCGGCGCGGACGAAAAGGACGGCAAGCTGCACTTCAAGGGCACCGTCACGTCGGAGGACCAGAAGAACCAGATCTGGACCGCTCTCAAGGCCGTGCCGAGCTGGCAGAGCGAGGTCAACGCCCAGATTGACGTCGTCGCTGGCGCGGCCAAGTCGGCTGGGAGCGGTGCGGCTGCAGGCGGGGCGAGTGCCGGCGCCAGCACCTACACCGTGCAGGCGGGCGACACGCTCAGCAAGATCGCCAAGCAGCACCTCGGCGACGCCAACGCCTACATGACGATCTTCAACGCCAACAAGGACCAGTTGTCCGACCCGGACGAGATCAAGCCGGGCCAGGTGCTGAAGATTCCCGCCGGCGCCTAGCGCGCCTTTCGCCGACGGGTGCGGGCACACCCGCATCCGTCGGGGCTCCGCCGCACCGCGCGAGCCGTCCGTGCGCATCATGGGATCGGTTTCGCGTCGCCCCGGCGCGCACGCGCATCGCGACATCCGCCCCTTGAAAACATCGTCACCACCGACGGGAAAGAGAAGCCGGTGGTCCTTGGC
>JACDAO010000313.1 GCA_013695405.1 Acidobacteriota bacterium
GTCCTGGATCGCCTGTCTGGTCGAATGGTTCAAGCGCCATTCATTGAAAGTTTTGAGTGGAGTCGGGCGTCCGACACGCGCGCCACCGACGCACAACGCGAGATCCTATCGCCAAATATTTGGCGACGTAGCCCGCGTGTCGCTAGTTTTTTGACGATGAGTCGACGTCGTCGAGCAGGGCCGGGGGAAGCGTGCGTCGGAGTTCACGAACAGCATCAAGGGCGCCGAGGGCGGCGCTGACGACGTCTGAGGCGCGCGTCCGCGTTGGCGCGTCGGGACACCGGGCCTCGATCAGCTCGGCGTTGACGAGCACGATCCCCAGGTGGTTGTTGAGTCGGTGGAACAGTTCGGCGATGGGCCCGAGTGCAGTCATCCGGTAGGTCGTCGCAAGGGTCTATCGGCGAGCCCGATGGCCGGCTGTAGAGCCGTCCTGAGCGAGGATGGCGGCGGCGCGTGCGCGGGGTGTGTCAAAATACCGGCGATCCATGAGCAGCCAGATGCGACCGCTGTTGCTGGTCGACGATGAGGGAGCCTTTCGCAGCGCCGTTGCCGACTATTTGACGGCGGCCGACTTCGAGGTGAGGCAGGCGTCAACGGTCGCCGAAGCCCTCGAACAGCTCGAAGGGTTCGCCTTCGACATCGTGCTCACTGACCTGCGGCTGCCAGACGGCGACGGCACGGCCGTGCTCGAGGCAGCGCGCGCCCGCTACCCCGACATCATCGTCATCGTCGTGACCGGCCATGGCTCGATCCGGGCGGCGGTGGACGCCATCCGCCTGGGCGCGGCCGACTTCGTGACCAAGCCGTTCCAGCTGGCCGAGCTCGAACTGGCGCTGGATCGTGCGCTCGAGCGCAGCCGGCTGCAGGCAGAGAACACCTATCTCCGGCAACAGCTGAGGGAGCGCTATCGTCTCGACCAGCTGGTCGGACGCAGTGCGGCGATGCAGGAAGTGTTCGCGGTGCTCGAGATCGTGGCGCCGACCACCAGTACGATCCTGATTCTGGGCGAGACCGGTACCGGCAAGGAGCTGGTGGCCCGGGCCATTCACCAGCTGAGCCCGCGTGCGCCGGAGCGCTTCGTCGCGCTCAATTGCAGCGCGATTCCCGAGGCGCTGCTCGAAGCCGAGTTGTTCGGGCACGTGCGTGGCGCCTTCACCGGTGCGATCGCCAACCGGCCGGGCCGCTTCGAGATGGCGCATCACGGCACCCTGTTCCTCGACGAGATCGGGACGATGCCGATGCCGCTGCAGGCCAAGTTGCTGCGCGCCTTGCAGCAGCGCGAGATCGAGCGGCTCGGCGAAGGCCGGCCGGTCAAGGTCGATGTCCGGGTGGTGGCCGCGACCAACGCCGACCTGTCGCAGATGGTGCGCGACGGGTCATTCCGCGAAGACTTGTTCTATCGGCTCAACGTCATCCCGGTGCAGTTGCCACCGCTCCGCGAACGCCGCGATGACGTCCCGTTGCTGGTGCGAGACTTTCTGCAACGACTCGGGGCGCAGTCGGTGCCGCCACGCAGCGACGTCACCTTCTCGCAGGAAGCGATGCGCCGGCTGATGGCGTACGAGTGGCCCGGCAACATCCGCGAACTGGAGAACACCGTCGAGCGGGCGCTGGCGTTGAGTCCGGGCCGGCCGCAGATCGACGTCAGCGTGCTGCCCAGGGAGGTGCGCAGTGACAAGGCCGGTGACCGCGGCGCCACGCTCGCCCTGCCAGAGGACGGCATCGACCTCGAGCGCGAGATGGCCACCGTCGAGCGCGTCTTCATCGTGCAGGCGCTGTCGCGCACCGAGGACAACCGCAGCCGGGCCGCAGACCTGCTGGGCGTCAAGCGGACCACCCTGGTCGAGAAGATCAAGCGGCTCGAGCGCCTCGGCCTCGGGCTACAGTAGACAGCTATGGCACGCGGCGCGTTCTGGACCATCCTGGTGGACGACCAGCCAACGGCATTCCGCGCGCCCGTGCGCGAGGATCTGCTGCCGACCCTCAAGCAGTTGCAGCGCCAGAGCCCCACTGCGCTGATCAAATGGTTCCAGAAGGGGCAGCTGTGGGACTCCCCCGGCGACGCGATGGATGCTGCCAAACCGCCGCGCCAGAAGGCCGGCTGGCGGCCGGGCGGGGCCCATGTCGACCCGCGCGACAAGTACAAGCTGCCACGCGACGTGAAGCGGAAGCGATGGGCGGACCAGGCCAAGGATGGGCGCGGCCCGTTCATGAAGACGCCACCGCGGCCGGATGGCGGTGGCAGCGGACCCGCCTGGCAGACGCGCCCTCGTGCTGACCGACCGCCGCCAGGAGGCAGGCCCCCGGTGGGCGGTGGGCCCGCGCGCCCCGAGCGCGACGCGCGGCCGCGGCAGGAATGGCGTCCCGACCGACCGGCCGGGCCGGGTGCGAATCGGCCGGGGGCGAGTCGGCCAGGTGCGAATCGGCCACGGAACGACCGGCCGCGAGACGATCGCCCACGTGAGGATCGCGCGCGCGCCGATCGTCCGCGCGACG
>JACDAO010000321.1 GCA_013695405.1 Acidobacteriota bacterium
CAGCCGGTCGAGTTCCGCAACGTCCGCCTGCTCGATCTGTCCGGTTGCCAGGATCCATCATCTCCGGCCTACCGGATGTACGTCGTGCATGCCGACCCGGCGCGGTGTCGAGGCCGCTGAGCTGGCCGTCAAGGCCTGGCGCCGACAGGTCGGCGGGCTCGTCGCGGCGGCCGCACACCCGCATGCTCGTTCGACTGCGTGTCACGGGACCGGACCGCGCAGTACGAAGGTCGCGCCACCCGGGTCGGTAAGCACCGCGATGTGACCGGCGCTCGGCACGGTGTGGACGAAGATAACGCAGCCGCCCAGCGCCTCGGCCTGCGCGCACGCTGCGTCGCAGTCGGCCACGGCGAAGATCGAGTTCCACCGCGGCGTCACCTCCCAGTCCGGCCCAATCGGCAGCACGCCGCCCTCCTGCCGGGTACCGCGCTCCAGCACGGTGTACGAGTCGAACGGATGGAAGGACGTCTGTCTCGGGGTCCAGCCGAACAGGCGCCCGTACCGCGCCGCGGCGGCAGGCGCGTCGTTCGACAGCAACTCGACCCACCACAGGCTGCCGACTTCCTCGATCAACTCGGCGCCGCGGTGCGGCGCGGGTTGCCACAGACCAAACAGCGCGCCCTCTTGATCGCGACACGTGCTCAGTCTGGCGAGTCCTGCCACGTCGCCCTGCGTGACCACGTCGGCTCCGAGCCCGACCGCCTCGGCCTGCGTCTGCTGGAGGTCGTCGACGGCCACATGCGGCACCCAGATCTCGGAGCCGGTGGTATCGCGGTGCACACTGGCGACCGTCCTGCCTTGACACTGCATCAACAGGTACGTCGGGGCGCCGGGCAGGTCCTCGGCCGTCCAGTCGAACAGCGCGCCGTAGAACGCGGCAGCTCGAGCCGGATCGGCCGTGCGGAGGACCGTGATGCAAAACGAGCCCGGAGTCTGAGCACTGGCCGCCATGCCGAAGCCTCGTGTGATTGGAGCAATGTCGACGGGTGCTGAGTCGCTACTTCATCGTGACCCCAACGCTGGCCACGCACTGCCACTTGCCGTCGGGCATCTTCACCCACGTGTCCGCAAACCGCTCCTTGCCATCGAACGCCTTGCCCGCGCCGTCGGTGCCTTTGCCGGTCCAGACGCCGATCACGACTGCGGAGCCCCCATACACCTGGACTTTCATGTCGCTCACAGTATTGACCTGCCACTTTCCCTTGTTGGCATTGGCGACGTACACCGCCCTGGTCTGCATCGTGCCGTCGGACTGCACCGAGACGAAGTCCGCCGCCAGCAGCGGGACCAGCGCCGCACCGTTACTGGAGCCGGTCGCCTTCACCCACTGCTGCTCCAGGTCCATCAGCGTCTGTTCGACGCCGCCCTGTGCGCGCGCCATTGCGCCCGCCGCCAACATGACCAACGCAGCCGCCAGGAGTCTGCTCATTCAACGCCCCCTTCAGGGTTCCGGATGGTGCCATCTGCACGTGGAAACGCGCGCGATGTTACTACAGTCGGGCTGACCAACTTCGTTTTCCGCGAGCCGACGCCACCTCCTGCACCGGCACGCCATCCATGAAAGGCAACTCCCTGACGGCGGAGCTGCTCGCCAGCCTGGATGGGCCGGCCGACCCGGATGCAGAACAGGCTTGGGATGCGGAGATCGACCGTCGCATCGAGGCGATCGAAGTCGGCGATGTTGCCCTCGAGCCGTGGCAGGAATTCACCGCGGCGATCCGATGGTACGAAGCCCGACGCCTGGACCAGGTGTCGAGTTCGCGGCCGGCACCGGCAACCCCGCTCGTGTCCGACGCAGCCGAATTGTTCCCATAATGTTCCGAACTTGCCGGACGGCACCAAGCCGGCCTACTCGGCAAGTCGTGATTTTCGTGTTGCTTGAGGTTGGAGGCGCCGCCCGGATTCGAACCGGGGATGGAGGTTTTGCAGACCTCTGCCTTACCACTTGGCTACGGCGCCAGCATGTGGAGGGAGCGCTCGTGCGGGGAGTGAAGCTGGAGCGGGAAACGGGATTCGAACCCGCGACTTCGACCTTGGCAAGGTCGCACTCTACCACTGAGTTATTCCCGCTCATCCGAGCGTTTTGCAGCCCCGAAGTGTAGCACACGGGGTAGCCGGTCGCGCAAGCCGGAACGCGGCCTGTCGGGGGCCAATCCGGGCCGGTCAACGCGCCAGTTTGAGCCCCGCGACGCCGAGCAGAATCAGCGCCAGACTGGCCAGCCGGAGCGGCGCCCGCGACTCGCCGAGCAGCAGCATCC
>JACDAO010000345.1 GCA_013695405.1 Acidobacteriota bacterium
GCCGCGGTGTCGGCCGCGACCTGGGCCGATCGGGCGAGGGCGGTGGTCGTGGCCGCGCCTGGCGTGATCCCGCCGACCCCCAGCAGGGTCACGGCGGCGCGGCGCAGGCGAGGCTGCTCGCCGGTCGCCAGCCCGAGCAGCGTGTCCTGGCTGCCGGCGAGACGTCGCTGGTCGCCGGTCGAGGTGCCAATCCCGCGCGCGATCCCCTCCAGCAGGGACGCCCGCCACCAGTCGCCGGCCGGTGCGGCGGCATCGGTGACCGCCGCGATCGCACGCGCGAGTTCCGCGTCCTTCTGACGTGCCGCCAGCACGCCACCAAGCCGGTCGAAGAGCGCCGCTCGTCCTGGTGACTCGCGCGCAGCCAGCTCGGAGCCGGGCTGCACGGCGCGATCGAAGTACGACACGGCGCGATCGGACGACGCACTCAGCGCCGCCACCTGTACCCACTCGTCGTCGATTGCGCCCAGCAGCAGCCGCTCCTGAACGGCCTGCGACGCCGGCGTGTCCAGCGAACCGAGGCTGGCGAGTAACTGGAAACGCACGCGTGCGTGAGGGTCGTCGGCCAGCCCAAGCAGCGCGGTGGCGACGGCGGGATCGGTCAGCCAGCGCTCGGCCAGGATGATGGCGTTCTCGCGCACCCCCGGGTCGGCATCGCTGAGCGCCGGTAGCACGGCCCGCGCCTCGAGGCGCCCGAGGCCTTCGAGGGTCCACAGCGCGTGCAGCCGGGCCAGTGCCGACGGACGCGACGTCGCCAGCCGCTCGAGCGCGGGCACGGCGTCGCGACGCTTCCCGGTGACCAGCAACCGCTGCGCCGTGCGCCGCCACCAGCCGTTGCGATCGGCCAGTGCCGCCACCAGATCCGCGTCCGACGCCGAGCCGAGTCGAGGCTGCCGTGCCGCTCCGGCCGTCGCCGCGCCGCTCCCGGCACCGGTCGGCACAATCCGGTAGATGCGTCCGCGGTCCTTGCCGGTCGACAGCACCTCGGGCCGCTGCTGCAGGTCGCTCGACGCCCATTCCGGGTGTTCGATGTACGGCCGGTAGTAGTCGATCACGTACAGCGCGCCGTCCGGCCCGACGTAGAAGTTGACCGGACGGAACCAGCTGTCGGTAGAGGCCAGGAACTCCATCTGCTGGTTGCCGCGGCTGGCGACGAAGGTCGCACCCTTGTCCGACAGCACATCGCGGTGGACCAGGTTGTGGACGGGTTCGGCGACGAACGCCGCGCCCTCGAAGCCGGCGGGGAAGTGACCGCCGTTGTAGATGGTCAGCCCGCACGCCGAGGTGAACTGCCCAGCCTCGGTCAGCAGGTCGAAGCGCGCGCCGTGCGTGATCGGCATGATGTTGTTGTTGCCGTGGTCCGAGATCTCGGCCATCGCGCTCGGCAGCAGCAGGTGCGGATTGCGCTCGAGATAGCGCGCGGCAATCACTTCGTGCCGCGAGTGAATCGAGTTGTTGTGCGAGAAGAAGTGGCCGTAGACGTCGAAGGCGTTGCCGTACTGGGTGCGGCTCGACAGACCTTCGAGCTTGAACGCGTCGGGCTTCAGGCGCACGCCGCGGCCGCGCGAGTCCAGCCCCTTCAGTTCCGGCCGGCCGGGGAACGTCAGGTCCGTGCCCTGGTCACCGAACAGCTCGGCGTAGATGACCGGCTGCGAGCCGCCCGAATGCGCCAGGTAGATCCAGTTGTCGAGGCCGTAGACCGGGTGGTTGACGGCGTGCTGCGGGTTGGTGCGGGCAAAACCGGTCAGCACCACCTCGCGCAGGTCCGCCTTGCCGTCGCCGTTGACGTCCTCGAAGTACAGCAGGTCCGGCGGGCTGGTCACCAGGATGCCGCGCTTGTAGCGCATCACCCCGCTCGGCAGCCGGAGATTGTCGGCGTAGATGGTGCTGCGATCGATGCGGCCGTCGTGGTCGGTGTCCTCGAGCAACCTGACGCGTCCGCTCGGGCTGACGTCGAGCGGGTACCCCGGCATCTCGACCACGAAGATGCGACCGTCCTCGTCGATGTCCATCGCCACCGGGCTCTGGACGTCGGGCTCACTCGCCACCAGCTCGACGCGAAAGCCTGGCTCCACCTTCAGCATGGCGAGCGATTGCGCCGGCGTGAAGGGTGGAGCGGCGGGACCAGCCTGTCCGGTGAGTGCACGTCCGCCCGCGAGGACGGCCATCGCGAGGGCACCGCCGGCGACGCTCCATCGTGTCAGCACGGTCAGAGTGTACGGCCAAAGGGCCAGGCACCCGTGCCTCGATG
>JACDAO010000360.1 GCA_013695405.1 Acidobacteriota bacterium
GGCCTGCGCGGCGGCGCTGCGACCGGCGCGCCTGCTGGTGGCGGACGTGCGCGCCGGCACGCTCGCCACCGCCAGGCATCTCGGCGCCACCGACGTCGTCAGCGCGCCGGCTGCCGATCTGGCGACGGCGGTGCTCGACGTGCTCGACGGTCCCGCCGACATCGTGATCGAGGCCGCCGGCCACCCGGAGGCGCAGCGGGCGGCGATGAACGTGCTCGCACGCGGCGGGCGGTTGACCCTGCTCGGCATCGCCGGTAGCGACCGGACCACGCCGTTCAACCTCGACCCCCTGGTCTTCCGCGACGCGCAGGTACAGGGCGTCTTCGCGTATCCTGCCGCGGTGTTCGCCCGCGCGGCCCGCCTGATCGACGAGGGCGTGATCGATCCCGGGCCGCTGCTCACGCATCACCTGCCGCTCACGCACGTCGCCGAGGCACTCACCCTGCTCGAGACGCGCCCGACCACCGCCATCAAGGTCATCCTCGATCCGAGAACCTGAACGCCCATGCCGCTGCCGCTGTCTCCTGCCGGTCTGATGCTCGACGCGCTCGGTCTGCCGTCGGGCGACGCCCATGATCTGCCCGATTCGCCGCCCCGTTTTGCCGACGACACGCACTACCGCGTCGAGATCCCGAGCGTCGAGGGACCGCGCGTGCTGGCCGCCGTGATCGAGGAGGCTCGCGGCCGCGAGGTGCCAATCCATCGCGTCTCGCAGGGTTCGGGGATCCTGCTGCTGACCGACGCCGAGATCGTCGAGATGTGCGACATGTGCCGCGAGGGTGCGCTGGAGCTGTCGTTGTTCGTCGGCCCGCGTGCCGCCTGGGATACCGGTGCCTCGGTGCTGTCGCCGGCGGGTCGTACGCTCGGCGCGCAGTTGCGCGGCCAGGATCAATTGCGGGCCGGGCTCGACGACGTGTTGCGGGCCGTCGAGCTCGGCGTCCGCAGCGTGCTGGTCGCCGACCTTGGACTGCTGCGCGTGCTGTGTCAGGCCAAAGGCGCGCAACTGGTGCCGCGCGAGCTGGTGGTCAAGGTGAGCGTGCAACTGGCCGCGGCAAACCCCGCCGCGGTCGCCGTGCTCGCCGATGAAGGCGCGACCACGATCAACGTCCCGACCGACCTGTCGCTGGCGCAGCTGGCGGCGATCCGGCAACACGTGCAGGTGCCGCTCGACGTCTACGTGGAAGTGCCCGATGGCCTCGGTGGCTTCGTCCGGCATCACGAGATTCCGCAGCTGATTGCCTCGGTGGCGCCGCTGTACGTCAAGTTCGGGCTGCGCAATGCGCCCGACATCTATCCTTCGGGCCTGCACCTCGAGGCGGCGGCGACGCTGATGGCGCGCGAGCGGGTGCGTCGGGCGGCGATCGGCCTCGAACTGCTGCGCCGGCACTCAGCCCACGACACGCCGGGGCCCCTGCTGCAGATGTCGCCAACCGGGGTCGCGACCGCGGCGGGCATCCCCGTGGCGAGGAGCTGAGAGATGCGGATCACCGAGATCGAGACGCTGATCGTCGGCACCGAATGGCGCAACCTGACGATCTGTCGCGTGCACACCGACGCCGGCATCTCCGGACTGGGCGAGTCGCGCATTCCCAACCACCCGCACGCGCTCGAGGCCTACATCACCGCGGCGGCCCGCCACATCGTCGGCCGCGACCCGTTCGACATCGAGGCACTGGTGCTGCGGATGCGCCGCGACGACTACTCGCGGCCCGGCGAGATCATGAGTTCGGGCATCGCGATGTTCGAAATGGCCTGCTGGGACATCGTCGGCAAGTCGCTCGGGCAGCCGGTCTATCGGCTGCTCGGCGGCAAGGTGCGCGATCGGATCCGGGCGTACGCCAACGGCTGGTACCGGGTCGAGCGCACGCCCGAGCAGTTCCACGCGGCGGCGCGCGCGGTGGTCGCGCGTGGCTACACCGCGCTCAAGTTCGACCCGTTCGGTCCCGGCTACTACGAGATCGGCGCGGCCGAGCGTCGCCACGTGATCGCGCTGGTGGAAGCGGTTCGTGACGCGATTGGCCCCGACGTCGAGATCCTGCTCGAGATGCACGGCCGCTTTTCGCCGGTGCAGGCCGTGCAGATCGTCCGGCTACTCGAGCCGTATGGACTCGGCTGGGTCGAGGAGCCGGTGCCGCCCGAGAATCTGGCCGCGCTGCGCAGCGTGCGCGAGCAGTTGCCGGGCGTGACGATCGCCACCGGCGAACGCATCCACGCGCGCCACGAGTTCCGCGAACTGTTCGAGCTGCGGGCCGCCGATGTCATCCAGTTCGACATCACCCACATCGGCGGGCTGCTCGAGAGCAAGAAACTGGCGGCCCAGGCCGACGTCCACTACGTCACGGTGGCGCCGCATAACGTTGGCGGCCAAATCTCGACCGCGGCCAACCTGCACCTTGCCGCGTGCACGACCAACTTCCGGATCCAGGAGTACTTCAACGACTTCGCCGATCCGTGGGTCAAGCAGACGGCAGTAGGCGTTCCCGAGGTGATCGACGGGCACTTCGCCCTGCCCGACGCGCCAGGACTGGGTGTCGAGCTCGACGACGCGGTCTGCGCGGCACACCCGTGCGGCACCACGCACTTCAACCTGTTCAGCGAAGGTTGGGAACGGCGAGGGATTGCTGGCGGCTGACGGGCGGGCTATGCTGTCTCCAGGCTTTTTAAATCATTAGGGATGCTAATGCGTCCCACCCTGGGGGCCGACATGAACGAGACGTCCAGAATCGTCGAGTACGGCGTAGAAATCGCCTCCGACTCGATGATCACCCCACCCGACGTGACGACGGTGGAGCTCGAACCGGGCCATCCCGGCCTTGGCGATCAGGACTACATCGAGCGTCGCCGCGAGCTGTTCGCGTTGTGCCGCCAACACCGGCTCGAGCGGCGGGGACCGCCGCTGGTGCAGTACACCGACCAGGAGACGCACATCTGGCGGCAGGTCTGGCCGACCCTCGATGCGTTGCACGTCGCGTACGCTAGCCGTATCTACCTGGAGGCCAAGCGCGCTCTGGGTCTCAGCGGTGTCGAGATCCCGCAGGTGCAGCACCTCAGCGCCCGCCTCCAGCAGGAGAGCGGCATGCACCTGGTGCCGGCGGAGGGCGCCCTGCCGTACCGCACCTTCTACGGCGAGATCGCCGAGCGTGGCTTCCCGGTCACGCAGTTCATCCGCCACGCATCGCATCCGGAGTTCACGCCGGAACCAGACATGATCCACGACTGTCTGGGCCACGTCCCGCCGCTGATGCATCGCGACTACGCCGCCTTGTTGACCCGGATCGGGCAGGCCGCGATGGCCGCCACCCGGGGCGAGCAGGTCCTGGCGCTGAAGCGTCTGAGCTGGTTCAGCATCGAGTTCGGCCTGATCCAGGAGCAGGGCGACGTCAAGGTGTTCGGCGCCGGCATCCTGTCGTCGACCAGCGAGATTCCGTTCGCGCTGTCAGACGATGTGGAGCGGCGCCGGTGGGTGACCGATGAGGTGATTGCCACCGACTACGACCCGTCGCGGATGCAGGCGGTGCTCTACGTCATCCCGTCGTTTGCGTTCCTGCGCTTCGAGGTCGAGCAACTGGTGCAGCGGCTCGGCCTCGACCTGCCGCCCAGGGGTGCCGCGTCGGGCGCGGCCGCTCAGAGCCCGAACATCGCGTAGGCGAACCAGCGCTGCATGGCGTCCTTGTGCGGCGCCACAAGCGTCTGGTTGACCTCGGGAATGCCGGCCTCGGGGGTGTTGGTGACGGTCGGCGCCGGATCGGGCGTCTGCACACCGCTGAAGTCGCCGTCCTTGAGCTTCTCGGTCATCTCGCGGAAGTCGATGCCGGTGATGGCCACGCCGGCCGCCTCGTAGACCCGGGTGCGAACCCAGGCATACTCCTCGAGCGAGAACTGCTGCGCGTTGAGCGCGTCGACCTGAGCGCGCTTGGCCTCGGCAATCAGGCCAAACACATCGCGGTAGGCGCCGACCACTTCGGCGATGTTGTGGTTCTCGGGCGAGCGGTTGCTCATCTCCTTGTACTTGGCTTCGAGTTCGGTAGCGCGGGCCCCGAGTCGACCGTGCATGGCTTCCTGCACGGCGACGAAGCGCGTCACCTGGGCCGGAGTCAGCGCGCCCGCCACCGGCGCGGTGAAGCTGCGAGTATCGCTCACCTGCTGATCGAGCTCCGCGACTTCGCTCAGCTGGGCCATCGAGGTCACGAACGAGCGGGCCGGGCGGTAGACGAAGTAGTACAGGCCGGCGGCCCCGGCAATGGTCACCAGCAACAGCGCCAGACCACACCCAATCACGATCTTCTTCACGCGGTGGACTCCTGTAGGCTGGAGGCAGACGTGCCTCGCTCTCCTGACTCAACGACTGCCGCGGCCTGCCTGAACACCGACGGCCCCCGCCTGACGCGACGTGCCACGCTCGGACTGCTTGCGGTCGCGCCTGGCCTGCTGCTGCCGCGACAGACGCCGACTGGCGAGCCCGCCTCTCGTTCGCTGTTCGACGGGCGCAGCCTCGGGGCCTGGAAGCCCGTCGTCTTCGGCGGCGACGGCGAGGTGCGGATCGCCGACGGCGCGATCCAGTTTGGCCGGGGCAATGATCTCACCGGGGTGGTCTGGTCCGGAGCCCTGCCGGGGCCGAGCTATCGGGTGGCGCTCGAAGCGATGCGCGTCGACGGCACCGACTTCTTCTGTGCGTTGACCTTCCCAATCGCCGGCAGCCACTGCTCGCTGGTGGTCGGTGGGTGGGGCGGGGGAGTGGTCGGACTTTCGAGTCTGGACGGTTTGGACGCGTCGGAGAACGAGACCAGCCGCGGCATGCGCTTGGAGTCGCGCCGCTGGTATGCCATCGCGGTCGAGGTCACCCGGGCGTACGTCCGCGCCACCATCGACGGCGAGCCTATGGTCGACATCGACGTCACCGGAAGGGCCGTCGACACCAGGCCGGAACTCGAACTGTGCAAGCCGCTCGGCCTGGCGACGTGGCGCACAATCGGCGCGATTCGCGCGATCACCTTGACAGATCGGGCCTGAGGCCGTCGGGCATCAGGCATCAGGCAGCAGGCATCGACCGATCTACCCCCCGCGGGTGTGCATCTCGAGCTGGGGGGCGCGACGCAACTCCTCGACGGCGATGAAGGCGCCGCGATCGGGCGCGGCGAGCCGTGCCTCGGCGCCGCGGTCGGTGCGGGCGTGCCAGGCGTCGACGATCAACGTCGTCAGCTCGGCGTCGCTGACGCCAGCGCGCAACGGCGTCCGCAGATCGAGTCCGGTGACGGCGTAGAGGCACAGATAGAGATGGCCATCGGCGGTCAGGCGGATGCGATCGCAGGTGCCGCAGAACGGCGTGGTCGTCGAGGCGATGATCCCGAACACCTGGCCATCCGGCAGCTGGAACCGCGAGGCCGGTGCCGGGCCGTCGGGGGGCAGCGCGAGAACCGGGCCGTGCAGCTCGGCGACCCGTTCGAGGATCTCGGCGCGCGGAACCACCCGCGTCGCCTCCCAGCGCGTGGCGCCAGGGACGTCCATGTACTCGATGAAGCGGATCTCCGCCCGGTGCTCGGCCGCGAAGCCGATCAGCGCCCCGATCTCGTCGTCGTTGACACCACGCATCAATACGGTGTCGATCTTGATTGTCCCGAAC
>JACDAO010000371.1 GCA_013695405.1 Acidobacteriota bacterium
CCGAGGCCGGTCCCGCCAGGGTCCTTGCCGTCACGCGTCCGCGCCTTATCTACTCGGTAGAAACGCTCGAAAACCCGTCCGAGGTCAGCTTCGGGAATGCCGGGCCCTTTGTCGCTCACCGTGATGACGATGCGTGTGTCGTCGCGGCGCGACGCGAGGAGGACCGTGCCGCCATCGGGCGAATAGTTGATGGCGTTCTCGAGAAGATTACGGAGCGCGTCGTGAAGCTTGGCCGGATCGCCGGTCACCGTCGCTGCCTTGCTGGCGACGTCGCTCGTGATCGAGATGCGGCGAAGAGTCGCCGCCTCAGCGAGGTCCGTCGTCACGCCGTCGAACAGGGCATTCACGGAACACGGGACGCGCTCACGACTCTCCTGCCCGGCGTCAAGGCGTGCGAGGCGCAGCAGGTCGCGAACCAGCCGCTCCATGCGGAATGTATGGCGGGCGACGGTCTCGAGAAAGCGCCGCGACTGTTCCGGGTCCTGGATCCCGTCGAGCAAGGCTTCGACATACCCGCGCACGGCCGTGAGCGGCGTCCGGAGTTCATGCGAGACGTTGGCGACAAAGTCGCGGCGGACCTGGTCGGCGCGCCGCAGGTCCGAAATATCGTGGAGCACCAGGACCGCACCGCGAGTGGTGCCGGCCGTCACCGGGGCACTGCGTGACATGAAGATCGCGCCTGGCTGCTGGGGCAAGGTCAACTCGCGTCCCTCGGTGGCGTTGCCGGCGAGGGCCGCACCGATCTGCGCCGCGATGTCGGGATGACGCACGATCTCGAGGTAATGCTGATCTCCGGGGTTGGCGGCGAGGCGGAGCATCCGTCGCGCCGCCGTGTTCATCAATTGCAGCCGGCCCTGTTCGTTCACCACCAGCACACCTTCGATCATGCCGCCCAGGATCGCCTCCATCCGCGCCCGGCTTGACGCCAGCTCCTCGGCGCGGCGGCCAACCTCCTGGACCGTCTCGTCGAGCACGCGGGCAACGGTGCCGATCTCGTCGAGGCCGCTGTCGCGGGCTGGACGCGTCAGGTCCCCGCTCGTATAGCGCCGAGCCGCCGCCGCGATCGCGCGCATCCGCCGGGCGAGGAGCGTTGAGGTGATCCAGGTCAGCGCCAGCGCCACCGCGAGACCGGCCAGCAGGCCGGCGACGGCGGCACGGCGAACAACCGAGAGCTGCTCCTGAACCTCGGTCAGCGGCAGCGCGAGCCGGACGACGCGGAGGTCCGGCAGGGGCGGACCCGGTATCGGCACCGCGACATACAGCATGTCGGTGTCAATCGTGCTGCTGTAGCGCGTCGCCACACCGAGACCGTCGGTCAGCGCCGCCCTGACTTCGGGACGATCCCCATGATTCTGGACCGACACCAGTGCGTCTGCCGCCACTTCGGAGTCACCCACCACGGTGCCGTCAGGAGCGATGAAGGTGACGCGTGCGGAGCCGAGACGCCCGAGGTCGTCGGCCTCGGCGTCCAGCTCGAGACGGGTGCCTGGCCGTTGCCGGGAGAGAAGCTCCGCCGTCAACCGGGCTTCCGCGATCAGGCTGCGCTCGATCCGTTCGCTGACCGACTCGCGGATCGACCACGACACCAGCACCGTCGCGACGACCAGTGTCGCGCCGGCCGCGGCGAGCGAGGACAAGAAGAGCCGGGTGCGAAAAGTCATCAGTGCAGGGGATTCCAGGCAGATCCCGACCACCGAAGCCGGGACCGCGAACCGTCCGGGAACCTTAGACCAATTTGTACCCGAATTGCTTGACCGTCTCGATCGCGTCGTTGAGGACCGGCAGCTTTTCGCGCAGCCGGCGGATGTGGACGTCGACCGTGCGCGTGCCGCCGGTGTACTGATAGCCCCAGACATCGGTGAGCAGGACATCACGCGACAGCACGCGACCGCGCCGGCGCACGAAGTATTGCAGCAGCAGGAACTCCTTGGCCGTGAGGCGCACTTCGTCCTGATCGAGCGTGACCCGATGGCTTGCGGCGTCGATGGTGATCGGTCCGTAGCTGAGCACCTCGTCCTCGGCCGACCGCGGTTCCGCCGCCGGCGGCCGGCGCAATCGCGCCGCGACCCGCGCCACCAGTTCCTTGGGGCTGAACGGCTTGGTGACGTAGTCGTCCGCTCCACGTTCGAGCCCCGCGACCCGGTCGGCCTCCTCGCCCTTGGCGGTGAGCATGATGATCGGCAGATGTGCCGTCGCCACGTCGGCGCGGACCGCGTCGCAGACCGCCATCCCGTTGAGTCCGGGCAACATCACGTCGAGCACCACCAGGTCCACCGGGTCGCTGCGCAACTGGCGCAGGACCTCGAGGCCGTTCGAGAGCCGCACGGTCGTATGCCCGGCGTTCTGCAGAAAGTGGACGATCAGCTCCGCGATGTCGGGATCGTCTTCAACGACAAGGATGCGCGGCATTTAAAAAGAGAACAGATGAGCCATAGAGAGGACATTCAAATTGTGCCACTTCCTGGTGCGACGCAAAAACGCGAGGAAACATCAGCCTTTCCGCGGATTCTACGCTGGCATTGCGCTTGGAGTATCGACTGCAGGACACGCGGAGGTGAGACACATGAGAGGCATTCAGATGAAGTCGTTGTGGGGAGGCGTTGCCGCAAGCGCGTTGCTCTTCACTGTCGGTTGCGGCGCGACCCCGAACACCGCGGGCGTGCGGCCGCAGTCGCAGGACGTCGTAACGAGCCAGGCCGGGGCGCCGGTGGT
>JACDAO010000397.1 GCA_013695405.1 Acidobacteriota bacterium
CTTCCTTAGCCCGCAGCCCGTAGCCCGAAGCCTGCCTCACTCCATGGACCCACTCGGCGACATCTATCGCACTCACACCTGCGGCGCCCTGCGCCGCGACCACGTCGGCCAGGAGGTCGTCCTGCTCGGCTGGGTCCATCGCGTCCGCGACATGGGCGCGGTCATCTTCCTCGACATCCGGGACCGCTACGGCGTCACCCAGGTCGTCACCGAGGCCGAACCGCTGCTGACGCAGGCCAAGAAGCTGAAGACCGAGATGGTGGTGGCGGTGCTCGGCACGGTCGCTCATCGCTCCGAGGAGACCGCCAACACCAAGCTGGACACCGGCGACGTCGAAGTCCGGATCGGCCAACTGAAGGTTCTCAACGACGCCCGCCGGCCGCCCTTCTCCATCGCCGACGAGAGCTTCGTCGCCGAGGACACGCGGCTGCGCTATCGCTACCTCGATCTGCGCCGGCAGCGGATGCAGAAGAACCTTCAGCTGCGTCATCGGTTGACGATGGCGATCCGGCGCTACTTCGACGACCACGACTTTCTCGAGGTCGAAACGCCGATCCTCACCAAGAGCACGCCCGAAGGCGCGCGCGACTACCTGGTGCCGAGCCGGGTCCATGCCGGCGAGTTCTTCGCGCTGCCGCAATCGCCGCAGATCTTCAAGCAGATCCTGATGATCGGCGGGCTCGATCGGTACTTCCAGATCGTGCGCTGCTTCCGCGACGAAGACCTGCGTGCCGATCGGCAGCCCGAGTTCACCCAGGTCGACGTCGAGATCTCGTTTGCCTCGCAGGCGCTGGTGTTCTCGTTGATCGAGCCGCTGATCGTCGAGATCTTCCGGGTCGCCGGATTGGCCATCACCACGCCGTTCCGGCAGATGCCGTACCGCGAGGCGCTCGCCCGCTATGGGTCCGACAAGCCGGATCTGCGCTGCGGCATGGACATCCAGGACCTCGGCGCGATCTTCGCGGAGACGCCGTTCGGGCCGGTCCGCGACGCGCTCGCTGCCGGCGGCGTGCTGCGCGGCCTGGTGGTGCCGGGCGGCGCGACGATCTCGCGCGCCGAAGTCGACAAGATTGTTGCCGAGGCGATCGAGATGGGCGCCGGCGGCTTGCTCTGGGCGCGGCAGACCGACAAGGGCCTGGCCACCTCCGCCAAGGCCATGGGTGAGCAGACGCTGACGCGTGCGCTGGAGGTGTCGGGCGCCGGCGCCGACGGCCTGCTGTTGATGACCGCCGGCCCGGAGGCGGCCGTGTCCAGGCTGCTCGGCCAGCTGCGGCTGTCGCTGGCCCGGCGCTTCGACCTGCTCGACCAGGCCCGCTTCGAGTTCCTGTGGGTGGTGGATTTCCCGCTACTCGACTGGGACGAGCAGGCGCGTCGCTATGTGGCCATGCACCACCCCTTCACGGCGCCGGTCGACGCCGACCTCGCGCGCTTGACCGAGGCGCCGGCCGAGATCACCGCCAAGGCCTACGACCTGGTGCTGAACGGCAGCGAGATCGGCGGCGGCAGCATCCGGATCCACGACCCCGAGGTGCAGCGGCAGTTGTTTCGGCTGCTCGGAATTAGCGACGAGGAAGCCAGGCTGCGTTTCGGCTTCTTCATCGACGCGCTCGAGTACGGCACGCCGCCGCATGGCGGCATCGCGCTCGGCCTCGATCGGATTGCGGCGCTGCTGGCGGGCGAACCGTCGATTCGCGACGTGATTGCCTTCCCCAAGACTGCCGCCGCGGTCGACCTGATGGCGGGCGCGCCGTCGACTGTCGACGCGCGCCAGCTCAAGGAACTGCACCTCAAGCCGCTTGCCTGACCGGCATCGGCATGTTAGCGTCAGCCTTCTCGGTCCTTGCTAGAGGAGACCCTTCCTATCGCTGCCCCGGCGCTGCGCACCATTCCAGTCCCCGATCAGGGCGTCGACGTCCTGTTCGGCGCCTACGACGACAACCTGCGCGCGCTCGAGGAGCGTTTCGGCGTCAGCGTCCGGACCTCCGGGCACGAGCTGGTGGTCGAAGGCAGCGCCGATCGGCTCGATCGGGTCGAGGCCTTCGTTGGTCAGTTCGCGGCGCTGCTTCGGGACGGCTATCGATTCGCGCGCGGGGAGGTCAAGGACGCGCTGCGACTGGCCGCCGAGCATCCCGAACTGGATCTGCGCGACCATTTCCTCAAGGGCAGCGTCAGGGCGTCGGCCAAGCGTCAGGTCGTGCCCAAGACGCCCACCCAACGTCAGTATCTGGAAGCCATCGATCGCCACGATCTGGTGTTCGGCGTCGGCCCGGCCGGCACCGGCAAGACTTACCTCGCGATGGCCCAGGCGGTCGCCAGTCTGCTCGCCAAGAAAGTCAGCCGCATCGTGCTGACCCGTCCCGCGGTCGAAGCCGGCGAGAAACTCGGATTCCTGCCCGGTGACATGCAGGAGAAGGTCAATCCGTACCTGCGGCCGCTCTACGACGCGATGTACGACATGCTCGAGGCCGACAAGGTCGAGCGACTGCTCGAACGCGGCACCGTCGAAGTCGCGCCGCTCGCCTTCATGCGCGGGCGCACCCTGAACGACGCGTTCGTGATCCTGGACGAAGCGCAGAACACCACCTCCGAGCAGATGAAGATGTTCCTGACCCGGCTCGGGTTCGGCAGCAAGGCCGTGGTCACTGGCGACGTCACCCAGATCGACCTGCCGCCGGGCCGGCCATCCGGCCTGGTCGAGGCCTTGCGCATCGTCAAGGACATCGAAGGGCTGGCGATCGTCCGCTTCACCGACCGCGACGTGGTCCGACACCGTCTCGTGCAGCTGATCGTGCAGGCGTACGACGCCCAGTCGATCCCCCCGGGTGGCCGTTCGCAGGCC
>JACDAO010000407.1 GCA_013695405.1 Acidobacteriota bacterium
GTAAGGCGCTGGTCGCGGAACCGGACGTCCTGCTGCTCGACGAGCCCACCAATCATCTCGACATCGAGTCGATCGTCTGGCTCGAACGTTTCCTCAAGACCCTGCCGGGCGCGTTGCTGATGACCTCGCACGATCGCGAGTTCATGAACCGGGTGGTCACCAGGGTCGCCGAGATCGACGGCGGCGAGATCACCGTCTACTCGGGCAGCTACGACTTCTACGAACGGGAACGAGCCCTGCGCGACGCCAATCGCGAGGCAGCGTACGCCCGGCAGCAGGCAATGCTGGCCAAGGAACAGCGGTTCATCGATCGCTTCGCCGCACATGCGGCCAAGGCGGCGCAGGTGCAGAGCCGGGTCAAGGCGCTCGACAAGATCGAGAAGGTCGAACTGCCGCGTAAGCGCAAGGTGGTGCAGTTCCGCTTCAAGCAGCCGCTGCGATCGGGCGACAAGGTCGCGGTGCTCGACGGTGTCACCAAGGCCTACGGCACGCGGGTGGTCCACGACGGGCTGTCGATGGGCATCCAGCGCGGCGAGCGCTGGTGCGTCATGGGCAAGAACGGCGCGGGCAAGTCGACGCTGCTGCGGATGATCGCCGGCGTCCTGCCGCCCGATGCCGGCAGCGTGACGCTGGGGGCGAGCCTGCAGTTGGGCTACTTTGCGCAGCAGTCCCTGCAGTTGCTCGATCCGGCGCTGACTGTGTTCGAGCAGATGCAGAAGGACTTCCCTCAGGAGGGCACCGGCGTGCTGCGTAGTCTGCTCGGCGCCTTCCAGTTCTCTGGCGACGACGTCGACAAGCCGATCCGGGCGCTGTCGGGCGGCGAGCGGTCGCGGCTGGTGCTGGCGCGGATGCTGCTGTACCCACCCAACTTCCTGGTGCTCGACGAGCCGACCAACCACCTTGACCTCGCGACCAAGGAGATGCTGGTCGACGCGCTCGGCGACTTCGAGGGCACGATGATCTTCGTCTCCCACGACCGTGCCTTCCTGCGCGGCCTCAGCAACCGGGTGCTCGAGCTCGGCGGCGAGAGCGGCCACGATCGCGAGCCGCACCTGTACCAGGGGTCGTACGTCGAGTACGTCGCGCGGACCGGGCACGAGGCGCCGGGCGTACACGCATAGTCGGGAGTCGGAAGTCGACGCGGCGTAGCCGCCGGACTTGTCTGGCGGTCTGCGACAATGACGGCCGACGCTGCGGCGGACCCGTCCACCCCTACGGCTGTCCCCGGTGAGTAGGTGGCCGCCCGACGGGCGCCCCCGCGATGTGCCGAGGCTTGCAATCGCGGCGTAATTCACCTAGAACCGTGCCATGCATCGTCGCGATTTCCTGATGCAGGGCAGCCGCGCGCTGACCCTGGCCGCGTTGCCGTTGCCACTCTCGATCGCCGCACGCGCCCAGGCCCAGCCGCCACGGGTCGGTCTGATCGGCACCGGCTGGTACGGCAAGGCGGACCTGCTGCGCCTGGTGCAGGTGGCGCCGATCGACGTGGTCTCGATCTGCGACGTCGACAGCCAGATGCTGTCGAATGCCGCCAGCCTGATCGCCTCGCGTCAGGTGTCGAAGAAGGTGCCGCGCACCTATCGCGACTACCGCGAGATGCTCAAGGAGCGCGACCTGGACCTGGTGCTGGTGGCGACGCCGGACCACTGGCACGCGCTGCCGATGATCGAGGCGGTCAAGAGCGGCGCGCACGTCTACGTTCAGAAGCCAGTCAGCGTCGACATCGTCGAGGCGCAGGCGATGCTGGCCGCCGCCCGCACGTACAACCGCGTGGTCCAGGTCGGCACCCAGCGCCGCAGCACGCCGCACCTGGCCCGGGCCCGCGACCGCGTCATCCGCGAAGGGCGCCTCGGCACCATCGGCCTGGTCGAGATTTACTGCTACTACCACATGCGCACCCGCGAGCACCCGCCGGACTCCACGCCGCCGGCGTCGCTCGACTACGAGATGTGGACCGGTCCGGCGCCGATGCGTCCGTACAACGCGCTGGTGCACCCGCGTAGCTGGCGCGCCTTCACCGAGTACGGCAACGGCATCGTCGGCGACATGTGCATCCACATGCTCGACATGGTGCGATGGATGCTCGATCTCGGCATGCCGCAGCGGGTCGGATCGACCGGCGGCATCCTGATCGACAAGGCCAGCAAGGCCAACATCAGCGACACCCAGACCGCCACCTTCGCCTTCGGCAGCCTGCCGGTGATCTGGACGCACCGGACCTACGGCGCCCCGCCGGATCCGAAATATCCGTGGGGCGCCACCATCTACGGCGACAAGGGCACGCTGAAGGCCAGCGTGATGGGCTACGACTTCACCCCGACTGGCGCCGGTGGCACCCCGATCCACGAGGACGTGACCTACGAGCTCGAGCAGTTCCCCGAAGACAGGACCGAGAAGGACCTCGAGAAGCACGTCGCGCCGGCGATTCGCGCGCACATGCAGGACTTCCTGCGCGCGGTCGAATCGGGCACGCGTCCGGTGGCCGACATCGAGCAGGGCTACATCTCGACCGCCGCCTGCATCCTCGCCAACCTGTCGATGCAGGTCGGCCGGTCGCTGCAGTGGGACCACGCGGCCGGCCAGATCGTCGGCGACGACCAGGCCAATCGCTTGCTGCGGCGCGAGTACCGCGCCCCGTGGCTCCATCCGGAGGTCGGGAGCGTGTAGCACGCGGCAATCCTGCTCGGCCTCGGTGCGGCGTGCGTCCCGGCCTGGCGGGCGGCCCGCCCGCCAGGAACCCGACCGGCGCCTTGCGGGTCGGCTGACCGCTCAGCGCGCGGCGGCCAGCGTCAGCAGAAACCCGGCGTCGGCGTCGTGCCATTGAACGGCAGGCA
>JACDAO010000454.1 GCA_013695405.1 Acidobacteriota bacterium
CCCTCGCTGCGCCCGGGCGCGCGGCAGCCCCCCGAGGCGCCGGCGGCGCCCTGAGTACGCGAGGCGGCCCCTTCTGCGTGGAGAACGCATCATCATGAGCCACAGCACTGCATCCGCAACGCCAACCGGCATCAACCGGCGCACCGCGCTCAAGGCGCTCGGCACCAGCGTCAGCACGATCGCGCTGCTGCCGTTGCTGTCCGAACAGGGCGCCCTCGCGTTCGAGGCGATTCAACGCACCGCGGCGGCGCCGAAGCTCAAGGCGCTGACCGCCGCCCAGTACGCCACCGTCGACGCCTTCAGCGACGCGATCATCCCGACCGACGCGCACTCGCCCGGCGCCAGGGCAGCGCGGGTGGCCGACTACATCGACCTGCTGCTCAGCGAATCGGACGAGCCGCTGCGCAACACCTGGACCATGGGCCTGCAGGCGCTCGACACCGCCGCAACCACGAAGTTCAAGGCGCCCTTCGTCAAGCTGACCGCGCCGCAGGTGCAGCAACTGCTGACTGAGATCAGCGTCAACGAGGCCGAGCCCAAGACGCCGGTCGAGCAGTTCTTCCGTACTACCAAGGACGCCACCATCCGCGGGTACTACACCTCCGAGATCGGCATCCACAAGGACCTGCAGTACAAGGGCAATCAGTACCTGCCCGAGTTTGTCGGCTGCCAGACCGAGGACGGCAAGGATTGCCCGCACTGCGGGCAGAAGGCCCAGGCGTGATGCAGACCGCCCCGACGCAATCCGCGGCGCCGCTCACCCCCGGCAAGGAGCGCTACGACGCCATCGTCGTCGGTTCGGGCGCGGCCGGCGGCATGGCCGCCTTCCAGCTCGCGATGTCCGGCGTCAAGGTGCTGCTCCTCGAAGCCGGGCGGATGATCGATCCGGCCAAGGAGTACCGGACGATGGAATGGCCGTACAAGGACGCGCGCCGCCATCGCCTGCCGGTCGACGAGTTCGCGCTGCAAGCGGCCGAGTACAAGATGCTCGATCGCCCGCATGGCCTGACCCCGGCCATGCAGAAGTACAAGAAGGTGATGTCGTACGCCGGCAACACATTCACCCGCGACTGGATGGCCAACGAGAAGGAGCAACCGCTCACCGGCACGCCGTACGCGTGGGTGCGGGCCCGCGTGCTCGGCGGCAAGACCAACCTGTGGGGCCGCGTCTCGCTGCGTTTCGCTGAACAGGACCTCAAGGGCAAGACCCACGACGGTTTCGGCGAAGACTGGCCAATCGGCTATGCCGACATCGCGCCGTACTACGATCGGGTCGATACCCTGCTCGGTATTTCAGGGACCAGGGAGAACATCCCGCACCTGCCGGACGGCATCTTCCAGCGCGCGCTGAAACTCAATTGCGGCGAGGTCCAGGTGCAACGGGCGATCGCCAAGATGGGCCGACGCCTGATTCCGGGGCGTGCCGGTGTGACCACCGACGGCGTGCTCAACAACAAGTACCGGGCGCGCTGCATGGGCCGCGGTCGCTGCGGCCGCGGCTGCGATCTCAACGCCGCGTTCCACTCGCCAGCCGCGCTGATTTTCCCGGCCAGAGACAGCGGCAACCTGACTGTCCGGCCCGACTCGATCGTCTCCGAGGTGCTGCTCGATGAAGGCACCAACAAGGCGACCGGTGTGCGGGTCATCGACCGCAACACCAGGGAGACGATGGACTTCTCGGCGCGGCTGGTGATCGTCGCCGCCTCGACGCTGGAGTCCACCCGGCTGCTGCTGAACAGCAAGTCCGCGAACCGGCCGAACGGGCTCGCCAATTCATCCGGGGTGGTCGGGCACTACTTCTCCGAACACGTGATGGGGCCTGGCGCCAGCGGCACGCTGCCGACCCTCGTGGGCAAGACGCCGACCCTGGACGACGGGCGTCCGCAGAGCACGTACATCGTCCGCTTCCGCAACGTCACCGATCGGCACCCCGACTTCATCCGCGGCTACGGCTTCCAGGGCGCCAGCGGCGCCGCCGAATACCCAGCCAACGCGGCCGAGACGCCGGGCTTTGGCGCGGCCTTCAAGCAGCGCGTGCGCGAGACCTACCCGGCGCGGGTCAACTACAGCGGCTTCGGCGAAGTGCTGGCGCGCAAGGAGAACCGGGTGCTGCTCGATCCCGAGGTCAAGGACGCCTGGGGTATCCCGGTGCTACGGTTCGACTACACGTTCGGCGACAACGAGATCAAGATGGCGGCCGACATGGCCGACACCGCCGAGGAGATGCTGCGTGCCGCCGGGGCCACCGACATCAAGGTCCGGCGCGACGTGCTCACCGAAGGCTGGTCGATTCACGAGATGGGCACCGCGCGGATGGGCACCGACCCAACGCAGTCGGTGACCAATTCGTTCGGCCAGACCCATGACGTCAAGAACCTGTTCGTGGTCGACGGCAGCATCTTCGTCTCGGCCAGCTGCCAGAACCCGACCTGGATGATCATGGCGCTGTGCTGGCGCGCCATGGATTACGTGAAAGACGAGATGAAGCGAGGCAACCTCTGAGATGCAGCCCACCCGCACGCCGGTCCGTCCGCCCTCCGACCCGTCGCTCGACATCGATCTCTCGGCCGTGCTGGCCGAGTCGCGCCTGGCCTCGCAGCAGATCACCCCGGCCTCGGGCAAGTGGGACGTAATCATTGTCGGCTCCGGCGCCGCTGGCGGCATGGCGGCCTTCCAGCTCGCGACCGCCGGCATCAAGGTACTGGTGCTCGAAGCCGGACGGATGCTCGATCACCAGAAGGAATACCGGACGATGGAGTGGCCGTATCAGTCACTGCGTCGTCAGCGGCTGCCGCCCGAAATGCGCGGCCTCAACGTCGCCGAGTACAACTTCGTCGATCGGCCGTACGGCAACCATCCGCAATTCGACAAGTACAAGAAGCTGTCCAGCTACGCCGGCAACTCGTTCACCCGCAACTGGGTGGTCAACGAGAAGGAGAACCCGACCACCGGCACGCCGTACGCGTGGGTCCGCGCCCGGGTGCTCGGCGGCAAGACCAACTTCTGGGGCCGCGGCGCGTTGCGCTACGGACCGCTCGAGTTCAAGGCCGCCAGTCACGACGGCTACGACGTCGACTGGCCGATCGGCTACGAGGACGTCAAGCCGTATTACGACAAGGTCGACGTGCTGCTCGGCTGCTCGGGCACGACCGAGGGTCTGGCGCAGGTACCCGACGGCATTTTCCAGACGCCGTCCAAGCTCAATTGCACCGAGACGGCCTTCCGCGCCGGCATCGCCAGGCTGGGGCGCAAGCTGATCCCCGGTCGCGCCGGCGTCACCACCGACGGCCTGATGAACAACCGCTATCGTGCCAAGTGCATGCGGCGCGGGCGCTGCGGGCGCGGCTGTGACCTGAACTCCTCGTTCCACTCGCCGGCGGCGCTGATCGCCCCAGCCCGCGACACCGGCAACCTGACGCTGCGACCGTACTCGGTGGTGCGCGAGGTGCTGCTCGACGAGTCGACCAACAAGGCGCGCGGCGTCCGCGTGATCGACGCGCAGACCAGAGAGGTGATGGACTTCACCGCGCGGGTGGTGGTGCTCGGCGCCGGTACGCTCGACACCACGCGGATCCTGCTCAACTCGAAATCCGCGCGCTACCCGAACGGCCTCGGCAACGGCGCGGACGTGCTCGGCCGGTACCTCAGCGAGCACATCATGGGGGTGCGGGGCAGCGGCTACATCCCGGCCCGCCTCGGCAAGGCGCCGACCATCGACGACGCCCGACCGGTCGGCCCGTACATCCCGCGGTTCCGCAACGTCACCGACAAACACAAGGACTTCCTCCGGGGCTACCACTTCCAGGGGGGCGGCGGGGCGGGGGAGTACCCGACCATGGCGCACGGCATCCCGGGGTTCGGGTCGTCGTTCAAGACCACGGTCCGCAAGTACTATCCGGCGCCGATTGCGTTCGGTGGTTTCGGCGAGGTGTTGCCGCGCTGGGAGAACCGGGTGCTGCTCGACCCGGTGGTGACCGACGCCTGGGGCATCCCGGTGCTCAAGTTCGAATACAAGTTCGGCGACAACGAGAAAAAGATGCTCGTCGACATGGCCGACTCGATCGAGGAGATGTTTCGCGCCGCTGGCGCCGAGGACATCCAGATCGGCCGCGAGGCGCTGCCCGAGGGGTGGTCGATCCACGAGATCGGCACCGCCCGCATGGGCACCGACCCGAAGTCGTCGTACAGCGATCAATGGGGCCGCCCGCACGACGTCAAGAACGTCTTTCTCGCCGACGCCAGCCCCTTTGTCTCCGGCGGCACCCAGAACACCACCTGGACGATCCTGGCGATGTGCTGGCGGACCATGGACTTCGTCAAGGAAGAGATGCGGCAGGGGAATTTGTAGCGACACCGACGGACGACCGGGAGTCGGTAGACCGGGCGTAGCCGACGGACTTGTCCGTCGGGAAAGGACACTTCGTGAAGCGAATCGGTATGGGTCTGGTCGGGGCCGGTTTCATCGGGCCGCATCATCTGGATGCGGTGCGTCGGCTCGGCTTCGTGGAGGTGGTAGCGGTGGCCGACAGCACCGACGCGGCGGCGCGGCAGAAGGCCGACAGCCTCGGGGTGCCCAAGTCCTACGGCAGTTACGACGCGCTGATTGCCGATCCCGACATCCACGTCGTCCACAACGCGACCCCGAACTTCCTGCACCATCCCGTCAACATGGCGGTGATCCGGGCTGGCAAGCACATCATCTCGGACAAGCCGCTGGCGATGACCTCGGCCCAGGCGCGCGAGTTGCTCGACGCCGCGACCGCAGCCGGCGTCGTCCATGCGGTGACCTTCAACTATCGCGGCAACCCGCTGGTGCAGCAGGCGCGGACGATGATCGCGAAGGGCGAGATCGGACCGCCCCGCTTCGTCACCGGGCAGTACCTGCAGGACTGGCTGCTGTTCGACACCGACTACAGCTGGCGGCTCGAGCCCGACAAGGGCGGCGAGTCGTCGGCGATGGGCGACATCGGGTCGCACTGGTGCGATCTGGCGCAGCACGTCACCGGGCTGAAGATCACCGAGGTGCTGGCCGACCTGACCACGGTCATCCCGCAGCGCAAGCGGCCGGTCGGCGGGCGGCAGGCCTTCACCGCGGCCAGTGCCGACGAGGTGCTCGAATCGGTCGACATCGCGGTCGAGGATCTGTGTTCGGTGCTGGTGCGCTTCGAGCACGGCTGCAAGGGCACCTTCACCGTCGGCCAGATCTGCGCCGGTCACAAGAACGATCTCGTGCTGGAAGTGTGCGGCGGGCAGGCCTCGGTGCGCTGGCACCAGGAGCGGCAGAACGACCTCTGGATCGGCCACCGCGATCGCGGCAACGTCGTGCTGCAGAAGGACCCGTCGTTGCTCGATCCGGACGTGCAGAAGTACGCGCGGCTGCCCGGCGGGCACCAGGAAGCGTGGACCGACGCATTCCGCAACGTCCTGCGCGACATCTACGAACACATCGCCGCGGGACGGCCGATGCGCGAACGGCCCCCGGCCTTCGCCTCGTTCGAGGACGGCTGGCGCGCCAACGCGATCATCGACGCCGTCCTCGCCAGCCACCGGAGCGGCAGCGTGTGGACCAAGGTCGCGACACTGTAGGTGCCGGACGCTGTCCAGCGCTGGCCGGCCATCTGCAGCCCGTAGCCTGCAGCCCCTGAAGGAGACTGACAGATGAAGCTTGGCGTGTTCACCGCCCTGTTCGGCGGACTGACGCTGGACCAGGTGATCGAGAAGGTCACCGCCGCCGGCCTCGACGCGATCGAGATCGGCACGGGCGCGTATCCCGGCAGCGCGCACATCGACGTCGAGGGCCTGCTCGGCAACCGCGGCAAGGTCAAGGTCTACCGGCAGAAGATTGCCGACGCCGGGCTGACCATCTCGGCGCTGTCGTGCCACGGCAACCCGCTGCACCCAGACAAGGCGTTCGCGAAGAACCACGACGAGATCTTCCGCAGGACGGTGCGGCTGGCCGAACTGCTCGAGGTCGGCGTCGTGATTACCTTCTCGGGCTGCCCCGGCGACAGCGACGGCAGCCAGCAGCCCAACTGGGTGACGTGCCCCTGGCCCCCCGACTACCTGAAGGTGCTGGAGTGGCAGTGGGACAAGAAAGTGATCCCTTACTGGACCAGAGCGGGCAAATTCGCCAAGGAACACGGCATCCGCGTGGCCCTGGAGGCCCATCCCGGTTTTGTGGTCTACAACGTCGAGACTGCGCTCAAGCTGCGAGACGCCGCAGGCACGCAGATAGGCGTGAACTTCGACCCGAGCCACCTGTTCTGGCAGGGCGT
>JACDAO010000459.1 GCA_013695405.1 Acidobacteriota bacterium
GGTCAGGTCTGGGTGAAAACCGGCGGCGACCTCGATCAGTGCGCCCACACGGCCTTTCAGCTCGCAGTGCCCGCGCGTGGGCCGGAGAATACGTGTCAGCAACTTGAGCACTGTGCTCTTGCCTGCCCCATTCGGGCCGATGATGCCAAGCGCCTCGCCGGGCTGTACCTCGAAGGAGACGTCCTTGACGGCCCAGAACTCCTGCTCCTGCAGTTCGACACGGTCGCGACGCCGGAGTACGCGATTAATGCTCGCCGGAATCAGGTCACGCAGGCTGTCGTGGCGCTCGCCGCGCCGAAACTTCTTCCACACGCCGCCGAACACAATGGCGGGAGACGGCATCACTACACGTTCTCCGCGAACTGGAACTCTGCGCGGTGGAACATCAACCACGCCCAAGCCAGCCCCACCACCGACAGCAGTGCCACGGCGCCAAAAGCCGCCGGATCCGGCAGTCGGTTGAAGAGCAACACGTCCCTGTAGGCATCGATGATCGGTGTCATCGGGTTGAGTTGCATGAGGACCGCGGTCTTGCCACCCACCAGGCTGACTGGATACAGCACGGACGTGGCAAACATCCACAGCTGAATCGTGACCTCGAACAGGTACTTGACATCTCGGTAGAACAGATTGGCCATCGACAGCAACAGCGAGCACGCCATCGTGAAGCAGAGATGCACGGCCACCACCACCGGGAGCAAGAGAATCGCCGAGCCGGGCACGACGCCGTAGTACGCCATCATCGCGACGAGCACCGCCGACGCCACGAGGGAGTCGACAAGCGAGACGAGCACGGCAGAGAACGGAAAAATCTCCCGCGGAAAGTACACCTTCGTGACCAGCGAGGTGTTGCTCGTCAGTGAATTGACCGCGGTGCGCAGCGACGAGGCAAAGAAGTTCCAGCCCAGCAGCCCCGTGAACACAAACAACGGGTACGGCATGCCGACGTCGATCTTCGCGACACGCGTGAAGATGACCGAGAAGATCGCGGTATTGACCAGCGGCATGAAAATCGCCCACGCGAACCCCATGGCCGCCTGCTTGTAGCGCAGCACGAGGTCGCGTCTGGTCATCTGGAAGAGCAGCTCGCGGTAATCGAACTGCTCAGCGAGGAGCTCACGGAAATCCTTCAGCATCTCGCTCATTCTCTCACTAGTCGGAAGGTGTTCCGGCTTGCACGCGAGCGAGAGCCGGCTCCGCAGCCCGCGCCGCCCCCCGTCAATCGGCCTGTGCCGCGCCGGGTTGAGGGATGACGGCCCCGCAAAAAATGCGCTCAGCTCAACTGAAGCGACGTGCCCGCAGGAACCCGAGCGACGACTGCCGCGGCCGCGGCTCATGCCGGATGTACACGATGACGATTGTGTACGCGCCGGACCCGCTCCCGAGTTGCCCGGCAGCGCCGCGCCTGCTACCCTGCTCGGTTGGCAATGGTCGGACCGCCCTCGCCGAAGACATGCACCTCAATGACTGACATCCTCTCGCGCATCAACGACCGCACGGCAGTCGTCGGCATTATCGGGCAGGGCTACGTCGGCCTGCCGCTCGGCCTCGTCTTCGAGGAAGCGGGCTTCACCGTGCTCGGGCTGGACGTCGATCAGGCAAAGATCGACGCGCTCACCCGCGGTGAGTCGTATATCCGCCACATCGGCTCCGAGAGGGTGCGCGACGCCGTCGCCCGCGGTCGATTCCGCGCCACCACCAACTTCGAGCAGCTGTCGGAATGCGATGCCGTCCTGGTGTGCGTCCCCACCCCGCTCGGCGAGCATCGTGAACCTGACCTGTCGTACATCCACAAGACCACGGCCGTGATCGCCGCGCACCTGCGGAAAGGTCAGCTGGTGGTGCTGGAGTCCACCACGTATCCCGGCACGACGGATGAGGAGGTGCTCCCCATCCTGGAGGCCACCGGCCTCCGCTGCCCGGACGACTTCTTGCTCGCGTTCTCCCCTGAACGTGAGGACCCGGGAAACGCCCACTTCAACACCAAGTCCATCCCGAAGGTCGTCGGTGGCGTGAACGCACCGTCCACCGAGGCGGCCGTGGCGCTCTATGCCGCTGCCGTGGACACCGTCGTGGCGGTGTCCTCGGCCCGCGTCGCCGAGTCGAGCAAGCTGCTGGAAAACGTCTACCGTTCCGTCAACATCGCACTCGTGAACGAGCTGAAGGTGACGTTCGACCGGATGGGCATCAACGTCTGGGAAGTGATCGCCGCGGCGCGCACCAAGCCGTTCGGCTTCACGCCCTTCTACCCGGGTCCCGGCCTCGGCGGGCACTGCATTCCGCTCGATCCCTTCTACCTGTCGTGGAAAGCGGCAGAGTTCGGCATGTGGACCCGGTTCATCGAACTGGCCGGCGAGATCAACACGTCGATGCCGCGGTACGTCGTGAGCAAGGTCACCGACGCCCTCAACGGCGAGCGCAAGAGCGTCAACGGCGCGAGAATTCTCGTGCTTGGCCTGAGCTACAAGGAGAACATCGACGATGACCGCGAGTCGCCCTCCTACGAGCTGATCGAGTCGCTGGCCGAGCTCGGGGCGGACGTCGACTATTGCGACCCCTTCTTCGAGCGCGCCAGGCACGGCCGGAAGCACAATCTGGACCTTGCCGCGGTGCCCTGTACCAACGAGGTGTTCCGGACCTACGACGCGCTGGTGGTCTCCACCGCTCACGCGCAGTTCAAGGACGCGGCGCTGTACGAGGGCGTGCGCCTGGTGGTCGATACCCGCAACATCGCGACCGAGTCTCCCGTCGGGCCGTTCAGGGTCGTGCGCGCCTGAGGTGCCCGCGCGGCGTCCGGACACGGGGACGATCACCCGCGAGCTGCCAGCACCTCGCCGGCGCAGGCCCCGAAGCGGCCGCCCGCACCCGACGTCCACTGCGCGCTGAGCGTCACGACGTCGCCGTCCTCGAGAAAACGCCTCTGCTCGCCTGACGTCAGCGGCAGGGGCTCGCTGCCCCGCCAGGTCCGCTCCAGCAGACAGCCGCGTGATTCCGGCGTTGGCCCGGACACGGTGCCGGTGCCGAGCAGATCTCCGGGACGCAGGTTGCAGCCGTTGCTGGCGTGATGCGCGACAAGCTGCGCCGGCGTCCAATACAGATCCCGCAGATTGCTCTGGCTGACGCGCATCGGTGACTGACGGTGGTCTCGCATGGCGCGCGACGACAGCGTGACGTCGAGCGTGACGTCAAACGCGCCCGCTGCCTGATCGTCGGCGTCCTCGAGGTACGGCAACAGCGCGAGCCCGTCTGGGCCACGCGCCGCCGCGGCGACGCGGCACGGCGCCAGCGACTCGAGCGTGGTCACCCACGGCGAGATCGAGGTGGCGAAGCTCTTGGCCAGGAAGGGACCGAGCGGCTGGTACTCCCAGGCCTGGACGTCGCGGGCCGACCAGTCGTTGAGCAGCACCATACCGAAGACCCGGTCGAGCGCCGCGGCAATCGGCACGGACTCGCCGAGCCGGTTCGCGCCGCCGATGACCAGGCCCACCTCCAGTTCGTAATCGAGCCGCCGCGACGGTTCGAACACCGGTCGATCCCCACCGGCCGCCAAGGTCTGCCCGCAGGGCCGGCGCACCGGTGTGCCGCTGACAACGACCGACGAGGCGCGGCCGTGGTAGCCGATCGGCAAATGCCGATAATTCGGGAGCAGCGGCTGGTCCGGCCGCAGCATCGTGCCGACGTTGGTGGCGTGGTGGATCGACGCGTAGAAGTCGGTGTAGTCGCCAACCGTGCACGGCAGGTGCAGGTGGACCGACGCGATCGGGTGCAGCGCCGCGCGTACCGACTCGCGGGCAGCGCGCCAGCCGTCCTCGCCGTCGACCAGCAACGCGAACAGCCGGTGCCGCAAGGCCGACCAGTGCGCCGGGGTGAGCGCCAGCAGTGCGTTCAACTGCGGCGAGCACATGGCCTCGGCGAGCGGCCTGGGCAGCCCGTCGCAGACACCTGCCGACGTGCACCTGGCGAGGTCGAGCACCTGCTGGCCGATTGCCACGCCAATGCGCGGCGTCACGTCGTCGCCGGCCGGGGTGAACACCCCGAATGGCAGGTTCTGGACCGGAAACGCCTCGGTCGGACCGGCCCCGGCCGGCAACCAGGAGCGCGCGGCCGGGTCGTGCGTGTGATCGATCGCCGGAAGCATCTACGAGACCAGCCCGAGGGCTCGCGCCTCCGCCACCGGCTGGTCGAAACTGCAACTGCCGATGCTCCGTACCAGGGCGCGGCCCGAGACGGCGAACGGCTCGAGCGGACCCTCGATGATCGGGCCGTGCGCACCGTGCCAGTCGATCACCGAATGCCCCGCCAACCGCGGCGGCTCGGTGACCGACAGCAGCCGCTCGACCGTCGCGATCACGTCCCCGCTCTGCACCGCCGCGCGCCCGGCGCCCTCGGCGATGCCGGCGGCCAACACCAGATTGAGATAGCCGAACATCGGGGTGCGCACGCTATCACACGCATCGGTCAGCGGATACGCACCCGTCAACGCATGGTGCAAGCCCGCCGTCGCCTTGCTGACGATGCCACGGGCCATCGAGGCCGACAGGAACTGCGCGACCGCCGCGGCCGACGGCACCGTGTCAGCCGTCGTCCCACCGGCGCGCAGCTTGGCGTGCAGGCCGAACCGGGCGACCGCGTCGAGCAGGCCCTCCATGGCGTCGCCGACCGGACACTCGCAGAACACCTCGAAGCCGCGGCTCGCCCAGACTCGCGCCGCCCTGACATCGTCGACCGACGTCACCTTCAGTTCGACGGTGTCGACAATGGCCGCGCCGTCGGACGAGTCGGCATGCCGCCGGTTGAAGCTGCTGACCTGGGCGACATCGGTCTGCGGATCGACACCACCCAGCACGCTGAGCCGCCAGCACTTGGCCACCGCGCCACGCGGGAGGTGCGGCCGGGCCGCAGCCGAGAATGCATCGAGCTGCGCCGCCGGCACGATGAAGCGCCCGAGCATCCAGGCGTCGCTCCCGGCGCGGTACCCGGCGTACCTGGCTATGGCCTGTTCCAGCGGCAGCGACGCCGGTGCGAACACGCCGGCATAGTCGAACAGGCGAGCCAGCAGGGCGTGAGCGCGCGGCACGGTCGGCCTACTCGATCCACGACCGGTAGTAGTCGCGGTCCTCGACGTCGAGCGCCTGCGTGCTGACCCGCAGGGGATGGAAGGTGTCGAGCATCACGGCCAGTTCGGTCGTCTCCTTCTGGCCGAGCGACGCCTCGGTGCGACCCGGGTGCGGGCCGTGGGGCACGCCGTCCGGGTGCAGCGTCACCGATCCGTATTCGATGCCCTTGCGGCTCATGAACTCGGAGCTCGCGTAGTACAGCACCTCGTCGGACATGACGTTGGAGTGGTTGTACGGCACCGGCACCGCCTGCGGATCGAAGTCGTAGGGCCGCGGGCAGAACGAGCAGATCACGAAGTTGTCGCCTTCGAAGGTCTGGTGCGTCGGCGGTGGCAGATGCACCCGACCGACTCGGGGCTCGAAGTCGGCGATGTTGAAGGCCCACGGATAGTAGTAGCCGTCCCAGCCGACCACGTCGAACGGGTGATGGTCGAGCACGAATTCGGTCAGCCGAGCGTCCTTCTTGACGACGATCCGGAACTCGCCGCGTTCGTCCCGCGCCAGCTGGTTGACCGGCCGGCGGATGTCGCGCTCCGAGAACGGCGCGCTTTCGGTCAGCTGGCCGTGTTCGTTGCGATACCGCTTCGGCGTGCGGACGTAGCCACGGCTCTCGATCACCAGGCATCTCACTGGCGAGGCGAAGATGTAGTGGTGCAGGATGCCGCGCGGGATGACCAGGTAATCACCGCGGTCGAATGGGATCTGCCCCAGCTGCGTCTCGAGCGTGCCGCTGCCGTCACTGACGTACACCACCTCGTCGCCCTGCGCGTTGCGGTAGTAGAAGTCGTCTTCGCCGGTCGGCGCGACGAACGACATCGCGACATCGTCGTTGAACAGCAGCGGGATGCGGTCGGCGGTGATGCTGGACGTCGTGCCCAGCCTGGCCGTCCGGAAGTGTCGGTGCCTGAACTCCCGGTCGGTCTCCTCCTTCCACGCCAGCGCCCTGAGCGTCCTGGTGGCGCGGATCTGCGTCGGCTGCTGAATGTGATAGAGCAGCGACGACGGCCCGACGAAGCCCTTGTTGCCGATCAACTCCTCGGCGTAGAGCGCGCCGTTGCCCTGCCGGAAGACGATGTGCCGCTTGCGAGGCATCTGTCCGAGCGTGTGGTAGATCGGCATGGCTACAGATTGCCACGAAGTTCCTGCTCCCGCTCGATCGCTTCGAACAACGCGCGGAAGTTGCCCTTGCCGAAGCCGCGACTGCCCTTGCGCTGAATGATCTCGTAGAAGACGGTCGGACGGTCCTCGACCGGACGCGAGAACAGCTGCAGCAGGTAGCCTTCCTCGTCACGATCGACCAGGATGCGCAGCGAGCGGACCATCTCGATCGCCTCCTCGATCTCCCCGACGCGCTGCGGCAGCATGTCGTAGTAGGAATCGGGCACGCTGAGGAACTCGACGCCGTTGGCGCGCAAGCGGGTCACCGTCTGCTCGATGTCGGCAGAGAGCAGCGCCACATGTTGCACGCCCGGCCCGCCGTAGAAGTCCAGGTATTCGTCGATCTGGCTCTTGCGCTTGCCGGCGGCCGGCTCGTTGAGCGGGAACTTGATGGCGTACGAGTTGTCCGACATCACAATGCTCATCAGCGCGCTGTACTCGGTGGAGATGTCCTTGTCGTCGAAGCTGATGTAACGCGCGAAGCCGAGCACGGTGCTGTACCAGGTGGCCCAGTGCTCCATCTGACCGAGTTCGACGTTGCCGACCATGTGATCGACCCGCAGGATGCCGACATCCTCGCCCGCGATCGGGCGCGGCACGTAACCAGGCAGGAACGGGCCGGTGTAGTCGGTGAACGAGTAGAAGGAGTGCACGGTGTCGCCGTAGGTCCGGATCGCGGCATGGCGTACCGAACCGTGCTCGTCCGACAGCGTCCGCGGCTCGACCGCCGGCTGCGCCCCGCGGCGCACCGCCTCGCCGAACGCCGCGTCGGCATCCTCGACGTGGAAGGCGATGTCGACCACGCCGTCGCCATGGCGGTGGAGGTGGTCGGCTTCCGGTGAGGTGGACCTGTAGGGCGTGGCGAGCACGAACCGCGCCTTGCCCTGCTGCATGGCGTGGCAGGCCAGGTCGCGCGATCCGGTTTCGAGGCCGGCGTAGGCAAACTGCGAGAAGCCGAACGCCTTGCGGTAGTAGTACGCGGCTTGCTTGGCGTTGCCGACCACGAAGGTGACGTGGTGAATGCTCTTCAGGCGCAGCGGGTTGTCCGGCACGGCACATCCTCGATCCAAGAAGAATTGCTAATCAGAGCATAAGCATCCCACATACCGTTCGTGCGGCAAATGCCGAGCGGGCGCGCGGCTCCCCAACGACGCCGGAGTCGCCACGTATACTGCCCGACTGTGGCCACGCTCACCGAGCCCATCACCAGGGCACGGATCCTCATTGTCGACGACCAGGCCCCGAACATCCGCCTGCTCGAACGGCTGCTGACGACCGGCGGCTACCACCGGCTGTATTCGACGACCGTGCCCGAGCAGGTGGCCGGTCTGGTCGCCCAGGTCAGCCCCGACCTGATCCTGCTCGACCTGCACATGCCCGGGCTCGACGGCTTCGGCGTGATGGAACAGCTCAGGACCCGCCTGGACGAAGAGCGCTACCTCCCGATCCTGGTAGTGACCGCCGACCTCAGCGTCGAGGTCCGGCAGCGCGCGCTCGGGGCCGGGGCCCGCGACTTCCTGAACAAGCCGTTCGACGCGGTCGAGGCCCTGCTCCGCATCCGCAACCTGCTGGTGACCCGTTTCCTGTACCTGCAGCTGGACAACCACAACCGCGGTCTCGAGGCGACCGTTCAGGAACGGACCCGCAAGCTCGAGGTGGCCCGGCTCGAGATCCTCGAGCGGCTGGCGCTGGCCGCGGAGTTCCGCGACGACAACACCGGCGAGCACACGCGGCGCGTTGGACGGATGGCGGGTGCGCTGGCGCGCGAGCTCGGGCTGGCCGGCGAGGAGGCGCTGACCATCGAGCGTGCGGCGCCGCTGCACGACGTCGGCAAGATCGGCATCCGCGACGCGATCCTGCTCAAGTCGGGCGTGCTGAGCCCGGCCGAAGACGAGGAGATGCAGCGGCACACCGTGATTGGCGCGAACATCCTGTCGGGCAGCCAGGGCGCGCTGCTGCGCATCGCCGAGGACATCGCCCTCACGCACCACGAGCGCTGGGACGGCGCTGGGTACCCGCGCGGCCTGTCGCGCCTCGCCATTCCGTTGGCCGGACGGATCACCCACGTCGCCGACGTGTTCGACGCCATGACCCACCCCCACGCCGGGGCGGGCCCGACCAGCGGGACCGACCAGGCCGTCGACTTCATCCGCGAGCACGCGGGCGCGCACTTCGACCCGGACGTGGTGGACGCCTTCCTGACGGTCGGCAGGAAGATCCAACAAACGTAGCCGCCGGACTTGTCCGGCGGGGTCGCCAGGTCGGTCGGACAAGTCCGACCGCTACGCATTCACTGTGGGGCGGGCGCGCGGCCCGCCATCAGGCCGACGATGAGGGCGGCGGCGGAGGCGGCCAGACCCCAGACGACGGGCGCGAGACCGGCGAGGCCGACGCCACGGGTGCCCACCTCCAGCGCCACGGTGACAAGGGCGCCGGCAGCCATCGCGGCACGCGCGTCCGACCTCCTGGCACGCGGCAGGAACAGTCCGGCCACCACCGGCACGAACAGGCTGGCACTGAGCACGCTGTAGAACAGCTTCATCGCGGTGATGATGCTGCCCGCCCAGATTGCCACCGCTACGCCCAGCACGCCACTGGCCACCGCGGCGATCCGCGCCACGCGCAACTGCTCGACGTCGGTCGCGCCAGGCCACAGGTGACCGCGGTACAGATCGCGCGCCATCGACGTCGAGAGCATGAACAGCACGGCGTCGGCGGTGCTGACCTCGGCGGAGAAGAGCGCCGCCATTGCCAAGGTGCCCAGCCACGGCGGCAGGTCGTCGTGCAGCAGCGTCGGCAGCGCCAGCTCGTGGTTGCCGAGGGTCGGATGCAGCACCCGTGCGAGCATGCCGAGCAGCGGCGGCACCGCCGCGAACAGCAGCAACACCACCGCGTTGACGAGCACGCCGGTTCGCACCGTCCGCGTGTCGCGCGCCCCGAAGACCTTCTGCAGCAAGCCCGGTGAGACGACGAAGGACGGCGCCAGCAGCGCCACGTACATCAAGCCGGATGCGCCGCCGCCGAGCGGATTCCAGTAGCCGGGCGGGACCGCTGGCGCCACCAGGGTTGCGAGGCCGCCCGCCGCGTGCCAGGCAAACGGGACGGCCAGCAGCAGGCCAGCCACCAGCACCACCACCTGGACCTGGTTGACCAGAGTCGACGAGCGCAGCCCGCCACTTGTGAAGTAGAGAGTGGCGACGACCCCGCCGATGATGCAACCGTACGTCCGCGGCAGCCCGGCGACGACCTCGAGCAGGCCGGCCAGCGCAATCAACTGCGCCGCGAGAATCGAGAGCGATCCGCACCACAGCAGCACGGCCATCACGGCGCGCACATCCGGACCGAACCGGGCGTGCAGGTAGTCGCCGACGGTGCGGTGATCGTCGGCCGCCGCAACACGCCAGATGCGGGGGCCGACCCACAGTCCGAGCGCCACCGACCCGAGACCGGCCGATCCGACCCACCACCACGCAGCGACGCCGTCGCGGTAGCCGAGGCCTGCGGCGCCGACGGTCGACCCGGCGCCGATGTTGGCGGCGATCAAGGTGCCTGCGAGCAGGACCGGCGACAGTTGCCGGCCGGCGACGAAGAACTCCGGCGCCGTCATCCGGCGCGACGACCACCAGCCAATCGCGACCAGCGCGGCCGCGTAGACTAGCAGGAAGACCAGCGACATCGCGGGTTCAACGGAGGCTGCGCGCCGACGGCAGAAACGGCAACGGCTCGGCGTGGCGCACCGCCGACAGAATGGCCTGGGCAGTGACGTCGGCGGCGAGGGCGCCGACCAGCCCCACGTCGGCCGCGCCGGTCTTCCTGCCGGTGGCCAGGGCGAAGATCGTGTCGCCATCCGAGGGCGTGTGGGCCGGCACGATCGCGCGGGCAAAGCCGTCGTGCGCCATGCGCGCCACCAGCGACGCCTCGGTTTTGGACAGGGTCGCGTTGGTGGCGACGATCCCCAGCGTGGTGTTGCCCCCCGGCGCATGCGGCGTGGGCAGGCCCTGCCGCAGCAGCAGGCGCGCATCGGCCAGCGCCCGGCCGTCCTCGGTGCGGACACCCGCGACGACGGCGCCGGTCGCCGGATCGACGACGTCACCGCGGGCGTTGACCGCGACCAGTGCCGCCACCACCAGCCCGGACGGCAGGTGAATCGACGCCGAGCCTATCCCGCCTTTCATCGCGCGGCTGATGCCGTACAGTTTGCCGAC
>JACDAO010000465.1 GCA_013695405.1 Acidobacteriota bacterium
AGCCTGCAGTGCGATCGACAAGAGCCTACGAGTACGACCACGCGAGGAACACTCTTCTGTGTCAGGCGGTCGCCGCGTCTGACCTTCAGACCATGTACGGTACGTCTGAACCGCTCGTCGGATATGCGAAGAGGTACGGACTCGAGATCCACCGCCGCCATGCCGGCACGCATGGCCAGGGCAAAGAGGTTGATGACTTCGTCGGCATGAGGGCCAAGGAGGTGCGCGCCCAGCACGAGCCCACTGCTCTTGTCGACCAGGATCTTGAAGGCCGACGTCTCCTCGCCGACACGGCGTGACGAATACCATCCCGCGGTATTCTGGTGGTGCGCGACGAAGTTTAACCCTGGTTCGCGCGCAGCCTGCTCGCCAAGGCCCACCGAGGCCAATGGCGGGAGCGTGAAGAGGACGCTCGGCACGATTGCATAATCGGGCGTCACCGTGTTGCCCTCCAGAAGGTTCGTCGCCACGATGCGCCCGTCGTAGGCGGCCACCGGGGTCAGTGGCGGTCCGCCGTTGGCCGCAGCGTCGCCCGCGGCGTAGACCGCCGGATTCGACACGCTTTGCAGGTGCGCGTTCACGGTCACCCCGCGGCGCCGATCCCACGCGATGCCCGCCGTGTCCAGATTGAGGTCGTCGATCTCCGGTACGCGGCCCGCGCCGTGGACCACGAGTGCGGCCTGAAATCTTCGGGGGGCGCCGTCGATCGAGGCGTGGACAACGTACCCGTCGGGCGTGCGCTCGATGCCGGTCACATCGGCCCGGAGCTGCAGATCGATACCAAGCGCACGCGTGCGCGTCGCAAGCAGGTCCACGAGATCCGGGTCGAACAACTCGAGTGGCCGGTCCCCGTGGTGGACGATCATGACCCGCGCGCCGGCTCTCGCCGCGACGTGCGCAAACTCGAACGAGATGTACCCGCCACCCACAAACACGATGCTCGCCGGCAGGTCGTCGAGCTCGAGGAACTGCTCGCTCGTCATGAGGTGCTCGCGCCCGGGAATCTCCAGATCGGCCGGTCGCGCGCCGGTGGCCACAAGGACGTGCCGCCCTGTCAGTGCCGCGCCGTCGACCGCGACCGTCGTCGGTCCGGTGAAATGCGCACGCCCGTGAAACGCCTCGATGCCCTGCGTGGCGAACGCAACCTCGCGACTGCGAGGCACCGCTGCGATGATCGACCGCTTGAACGCCATCAAGCCCTGCCAGTCGACTCGCGCGTCGGCCTGCACGACGCCTTTCCCGTCCAGGCGTCGGATGCTGTCGATGGCCTCCGCTGCGCCGACCAGCACCTTCTTGGGATCGCAGCCGCGGAGCGCGCACGTGCCGCCAAACGGCCGCGAGTCCACGATCGCGACGGTCCACCCGGCTGCCCTGCAACGCGACGCGGCCGCGGACGCCGCGGATCCGGTGCCGATGACCACCAGGTCGAATGTCTTGGTCATGGGCGAAGTCCTCGCTCGAGGCCGCGCCACAAGGCTGCGCTCAGCCTCGGAGCACACGAGCGGCCGATCTTCGGCTGCTTAGCGAACGATTCTGCACTGTCTGCTGCCCAGCGTTATGGCTCACGGAGCGATGGGTGACCAGACCAGCGCGCAACCCAAGGCGGCTCGTCCGGCTGCTCCAGGCGACGGCTGTGTTCCTCACCCGCAGCCCGTATGCGTCGGGTCACGTCGTCACGGGTGAAGCCTTGTTGGGTGCTGACCGTCCATGCACCCGTCGCGGGATCGAAATGTGCGCTGGCAATGCCCGTGGACTCTTCCAGAGTCCTGGTGACTGTCGTCACACAGCTCATTCAATAGTGCTGCCCGCGTCTGGGCAGCCCGTCAACGAGCAGTGTGTACGGGGACGTGTCGACCGCCGCGGTCTTCCCCGCCGTGTTGGATTGTGACGCCCTGCGGCCAGCATCACCTCCCGACGTACAGCCGACGATGGCGACCGTCAGCAGTACGAGCGTCGGTAGCACATTCGGTACCTTCATTGGTCTCCTCCCACGCTCATTTGGAACGGCACCGCCAATACGAGGCAGCCCGTCTGCGCTCGAGCTACCCAGCGCAGCACGAGAGTTGACTGACGTCCTTGGTGAAGGTCTGCGCCGCCAGTTTCAGTCCCTCGACCATCGTGAGATACGGGAACAACTGGTCGGACAGGTCGTGCACGGTCATCCGGGCATGAATCGCCAGGGCGGCAGCCTGGATGGCGTCACCTGCGCCCGGTGCCACCATCTGCACGCCCAGCACCCGCCCCGTACCCGCCTCGGCGACGACCTTGATGAATCCGCGCGTGTCGAAGTTGACTTGCGCCCGTGGCACCGCGGCGAACGGCAGCGTGCGGCTGTCGGTCTCGATCGATCGCAGGCGCGCCTCCGCTTCGGACAAACCGACCGTCGCCACCTGCGGGTCGGTGAACACGACCGCCGGCATCGTACTCAGATCGAGCGACGCGTCGCCGCCGGTCATGTTGATCGCGGCGCGCATCCCCGCCGCGGCCGCCACATACACGTACTGCGGCTGATTGGCGCAGTCACCGGCGGCGAAGACATCCATCGCGCTCGTACGCATGTGGTCGTCGACCACGATCGCGCCGCGCACGTCAACCGTCACGCCGATTGCGCTGACATCAAGACCGCGGGTGTTCGGCGCCCGGCCCGTGGCCACCAGGAGCTGATC
>JACDAO010000499.1 GCA_013695405.1 Acidobacteriota bacterium
ACCTCGCGGATCTGCGTGCGGCCGGTCAGCAGGCGGCCCGCGCACTCGCTGCCGTGGCCGCGCCCGATCAGGCGTGGCTGGCGCTGGTGGCCCAGGCGCTCGACGCGGCACATGGCCTGGATGGCACCGCGGCCGACGCGCCACCGTGCCCCGAGGCACACTTTTCCCGCACTCCGCGGCCGTTCGACCCGGTGCCACGCCGCGACGCCCGGTTCGCCGACCCGTTCAACATGGGTGTCAACGCCGAGGCCTTTCTCTACGACACCACGCTGCCGGCCGAGCCCAAGTTGCTGATGCTGGCTTACAAGCGGTTGCGCGAGATCGACGTGCCCGAGATGATGGCGACGATCATCGTCGAGACCACCGGCAAGCCGTGGGCATATCGGCGCGACATGACGCGCCAGCTGTGGGACGAGGCCCGGCACGCGATGATGGGCGAGGTGCTGTTTGCCGCGCTCGGCGTCGACTGGCCGGCGCGGGTGCCGATCAACTTCACCTGGTCACTCGGCTTGAACACGCAACTGACGCCGCTCGATCGCCACGCCGTGCTGTACTTCATCGAGCAGGGCCTGATGCCACGGCACGGCAAGCGATACGAGTGGGAAGTGGCGCAGGCGGCCGGCTCGCCTCTGGCCGCCAACTTCCAGGACTACGACTGGGCCGACGAGGTTCTGCACGCACGGATCGGCAAGCAGTGGTACGTCTCGGCGATGCCGAGTCACACCGAGGCGCTGCGCCACGGCGACCGCTGCTGGTCGGCGGTGCTGATCGACTGGAGCGCCTGGCAGCGCGAGGGCCGCACCGCGCACCAGAACTGGTGGCCGGCGCTGTATGCGGACACCTGCGCGCGACTGGGATGGACGTATGATGCGCGCGTCGCCAGCTTCTCCACCTCCTATGCTGACCAGCGCGCCGACCTGCGGGCGGTGAGCCAATCCGGGTAATCGTCCAGATGCGTGAACCGTTCGCGGAGTTCTTCGGTACGGCAATCCTGATGACGTTCGGGCTGGGCGTAGTCGCGCAGACGGTGCTGAGCAGCCAGAACGCCGGCAGCCCGCTCGCCATTCACTTGTGCTGGGGGTTCGCGGTCACCCTCGGGGTGTATGCCTCGTCCGGCGTCAGCGGCGCGCACCTCAACCCGGCGGTGACGCTGGCCCTGGCGGTGCGCCGTGGCTTTCCCTGGAACAAGGTCGGCCCGTACGTGATCGCGCAACTGCTCGGCGCGTTCGTCGGCGCGGCGATCGTCTACGCGACCTACTACGAGGCGCTGACCGCCTTCGACGGGGGTGTGCGCCAGGTGCTCGGTGCACAGGGCACGGCTGGCGTCTTCGCGACGTATCCGGCGGCGTACGTCAGCCTGTTCGGCGGCTTTGTCGACCAGGTGGTCGGCACCGCGCTGCTGGTCGCCGCCGTGTTCTTCCTCAGTGACGAGCGCAATGCGCCGCCGCCCTCCGGGCTGACGCCGATCCTGGTCGGCGTCGCGGTGATGGCGATCGGCATGGGCTTCGGCGTCAACGCCGGCTACGCCATCAACCCGGCGCGCGACTTCGGGCCGCGCCTGTTCACCGCGCTCGCGGGCTGGGGGTCTGGCGTGTTCACCGCCGCACACGGGTGGTGGTGGGTGCCGATCGTGGCGCCGTGCGTCGGTGCGGTGATCGGTGGCACCGCGTACGACCTGTGCGTGCGGGATCGTCACCCGGCGCAGACCAACCGCATTGCCGACCCGGTGCATCCGGTCGACCCGGCCTCCCGCTGACGCGTCATGCGCTACATTCTCGCGCTCGACCAGGGCACTACCTCCAGCCGCGCCATCGTGTTCGGGCGCGACGGCCGAGTCGTCGCCCAGGCGCAACAGGAGTTCCCGCAGATCTTTCCCGGCCCCGCGCTCGTCGAGCACGACCCGGAAGCGATCTGGAGTTCACAACTGGCGGTGGCACGCGCGGCGATGCAGCAAGCCGGTGCCGCTCCGGGAGACATCGCGGCGATCGGCATCGCCAACCAGCGCGAGACCACCGTGCTGTGGGATCGCGCCACCGGTGCCCCGGTAGCCAACGCGATCGTCTGGCAGAGCCGGGTCAGCGCCGGCATCTGCGATCGACTCAAGCAGCAGGGGCACGAGCCGATGATTCGCGAGAAGACCGGCCTGGTCGTCGACGCCTACTTCTCCGGGACCAAGATCAAGCATCTGCTCGATACCCACGAGGGGCTGCGCGCCCGGGCCACGCGCGGCGAGGTGCTGTTCGGCACGATCGAGACCTTCCTGCTGTGGCGGCTCTCGGGTGGCCGCCTGCACATCACCGACGTCAGCAACGCATCGCGGACTTTGCTGTTCAACATCACCACGCTCGAGTGGGACGACGACTTGCTGGCGCTGATCGACGTGCCGCGCGCGATGCTGCCGGAGATCCGTGGCAACAGCGAAGTCTACGGCCACACCGAGGCGTCGCTGTTCGGCGCGCCGATTGCCCTGGCCGCCGCGGTCGGCGACCAGCAGGCGGCACTGTTCGGCCAGGCCTGCTTCGAGCCGGGCACCGCCAAGAACACCTACGGCACCGGCTGCTTCTTGCTGATGAACACCGGCAGCACCCCGTGTCCCTCGGCGCACGGGCTGTTGACCACGGTCGGCTGGCGGCGCGGTGGCGAGGTCACCTACGCGCTCGAGGGCGCGGTGTTCATCGCCGGCGCCGTGGTGCAATGGCTGCGTGACGGGCTCGGCCTGATTCCGACCTCGGCCGACGTCGAGCGGCTGATGCTGGAGTCGACCGACGCCGATGGCGTGCTGCTGGTGCCGGCCTTCGTCGGTCTCGGCGCGCCGTATTGGGACCCGTACGCGCGCGGCCTGATCATCGGGTTGACGCGCAACACCAGGGCCAGCCACCTGGCCCGCGCCGCGGTCGAGTCAATGGCCTACCAGACCCGCGACGTGCTCGACGCGATGCAGCAGGACGCCGGCGTCACGCTCTCGAGCCTGAAGGTCGACGGCGGCGCGACGGTCAACGCGCACCTGCTCGACTTCCAGGCCGACCTGCTTGGCGTCCCGGTCCGTCGTCCCGCCGTCGGCGAGACCACCGCACTCGGCGCGGCCTACCTGGCCGGCCTGGCGGTGGGCTACTGGAACGACCTTGACGACATTCGCAGCAACTGGGTCCTCGACCGCGAGTTCGCGCCGACGCTCGATGCCCATGAACGCGATCGGCGGTACCGCCGCTGGCAGAAAGCGGTCCAGCGGTCACGCGACTGGGCGCGCGACGAGTAAGCTTTCCTGCTCATGTCGATCGAGACGTCCTCGCCGACCGCGACCGATCGCGGCTATCCACGACCACAACTGCAGCGCGACGGCTGGCGGCTGCTGAACGGCAGCTGGGACTTCGCTGCCGATCCCGCCTCGATCTGCCGGGCCCCGTCCGAGGTGCACTGGTCCGGCACGATCGAGGTGCCGTTTGCGCCCGAGACGGTTGCCAGCGGCGTGCATCACACCGCCTACCTCGCTTGCTGCTGGTACCGGCGGGTGCTCGATCCCTGGCCGCCGGGCGACGGCGCGGTGATCCTGCACTTCGGCGCGGTCGACTACCGCGCAACGGTCTGGATCGACGATGTCCTGGTGACCACGCACGATGGCGGGTACACCCCGTTCCACTGTGACATCACCGGTTACATGAGCGCCGACCGCGGCTGCACCGTGGTGGTGCGCGCCGAGGACGACCCGCTCGATCTGGCCAAGCCCCGCGGCAAGCAGGACTGGCTGCCCGAGCCGCACTCGATCTGGTATCCACGCACCACCGGCATCTGGCAGACGGTCTGGATCGAACGCCTGCCGC
>JACDAO010000577.1 GCA_013695405.1 Acidobacteriota bacterium
GGGCTTCCCCGGATTCGACCTCAACCTTCGCCCGCATGTAGACGCGCGAGACAGCGTCAGGAGCCGCCTCGCGTTTCCATTGATGGGTCTGCCGACGCTGGTGTCGTTGCTCCTGCTGATCGCAAAGCATCGAATCGACGCGGTGAACGTCCACTATCCCTCGGCGCAGTTCAGCTACTTCGCGCTGTGCCGGCGCGTCAGCCGCATCAAGCTGATCGTGTCGATCCACGGAACGGACGTACTCCCCTGCGCGACGATGGCGCCTCGGCTCGATCTTCTGACGCGGGCGCTCATCAACGCCGCAGACGCCGTGGTCTCGCCGTCGGCCGGCTTCGGGCTGCAGTGTCTTCCGGCGCTCGGACAGGCGGCGTCGCGGCTCACCGTGATCCACAACGGCGTGGACCGGACCGAATTCGTGGCCGCCGCGCAGCCGCGTGACCCGGCGACTGTCCTCACAATCGCTTCGCTGGACCCCTGGAAGGGCATCCACGTCCTCCTTCGCGCGATCGCGGTGGTGCGGCAACATGTGCCGCAGATTCGCCTGAAGATCGCCGGCGCTGGGCCTGAATGGGCCCAACTCACCGCCCTCACTGCCAGCCTGGGGCTCGGTGATTGCGTTGAGTTCCTGGGCTACCAGGACAGGGCGTCGGTGCGGCAACTGCTCTCGACGTGCTCGGTGTTCGTCTTGCCGTCATTGTCGGAGCCGTTCGGGATCGTGGTGCTGGAGGCACTGGCGGCCGGCGCTCCGATTGTGGCGTCCAGAGTCGGGGGCATCCCTGAACTCGTAAAGCACCGGGTGCATGGCCTGCTCGTCACCCCAGGCGACGAGCAGGAGCTTGCCGCAGCCATCACGCTGAGCCTCCGCGATCGAGATCTGCGCGGCCGACTGGTCCGGGCCGGAACTGAGCAGGTACGGACGGGATTCAGCTGGGGCAAGACGGCCGTCGCCTACGAGAGGCTGTTCACCCGTCTGGTCGGCGCCCCACAGTCCCGATTCGCAGGTGAACCGCGCGACACGCATCAACTGACGGCCACCCCACCCGGCGCCGTCACGTCCGATCCCGAGGGGCAGCCTGGAACTGAGGTGAGCACGCGCGCTTTGCCAGTGGAGGTTGCGCGTAGCCCGTACTCAGGACAGACTGAATCGCGATGACGTCTGGCGCGCCTGCGGTCGAGCCTTCACCCGCAACGGAAGCAGACCACGCCCCACCCGAGGACGCGCGACCTGTCCAGGTCGTTGCCATTGTCGAGGCATGTTGTCACGGCCTCGAACACGTCCCCTTCAACGCCGCACTGGTGGCGATGACCCTCGAGGCTTTTCCGGCCGCCCGGGTGGACGTGTATGGCGAGGTCACGCACCTGGCAGGCGTCGAGGAGTTGCTCAATGCCACCAGGGCGGAAGCCGCGCGCCGCGTGCGGTGGCACGCGCTCGCCGTGCCCGAGCGACACGCGACCGGCCGTCACCGCGCTGTGGCAGTGATGCAGTTGTTTGCCGACCTCCAGCGCAGGTTCGCCCGGAGGCGACCTGAACACATTGTCCTCGCGACCGTCGAGCCCTACACGCTTGGAGCCTTCAAGTTGAAGCTCTGGACAGCGTGGACTGGACTGTCTGCGGTCGCCATCTTTCACGAAGCGTTGGCGACGGTCGCCCACCGTTATCTGCGCTCGCCGCTCTGGTGGGCCTTCATGAGCTCCATCTACACGCCTCACCCGAAACGGTTGACGTATGTGGTGCTCTCCCGAACGGCAAAACACCTACTCGACGGGCTCGCCCCGCGGCTGGCGCGGCGCACCGTGGTGATCGAGCATCCGTCGCTGATGGGTGACGTCCCCTCGCATGCGCCGACGGTCCGCCATTCGACACCCCGATTCGGGTTCATGGGATTCGGCAGAGATGCAAAGGGATTCGCGACGTTTCTCGAGTTGGCCGAGTCGGTGCGAGCGCGTTACCCCGATGCGACGTTTGAAGTCGTCGGCTCCGCGCCAGCGGACGCGACCGAGTCCGACCGCGCGCTTCTCCTGTGGTCGGAGCAGCCCCTGCCTCTCCGGGACTTCACGCACCGGTTGCGTGGCCTGACGCACGTGATCTGGCTTGGCCGGCCGGAGCACTACGGGCTGGTCGTCAGCGGGTCGCTCATCGATACCCTCGCGCTCGGTATTCCCGTCGTGTGCCTCTCCGGACCGTTCGTGGACGATCTCTTTGTCAGCTTCGGGGAGATCGGGAGCCGGTGCGCCACCACTGCGGACGTCGAAGGCGAGGTCCTGCAGATCCTCGCCTCGTTTTCAGAGGAGGACTACTCGCGACATCGCCGCGCGATGGTGACGGCCTCGCTCCCCTTGCGCCCGGAGTCGAGCGCGCACCTGCTCAGGGCCGCCCTGGTCACGCCGGCCGGCAACGGCTCGTGATCCACGCGGTCGGATCGCCCGGACAGGCGCCGTTCGGGTGATCGTCCCCGCCACGCGACCATGAAGATCAGTGTCGTCATACCTGCCTACAATCGAGCGCACGTGCTGTCGCGCGCCATCAGTTCCGTTCAGCGGCAGGATCCCCCGGTCTGGGAGATCATCGTGGTGGACGACGGCTCCACCGATGACACCGGCACGCTGGTCGGAACGCTGTCGTCGGGTGATCCGCGGGTCACCTACCTGCGGCAGGCGAACGCGGGTGTGGCAAGCGCCAGAAACACCGGCATCCGCCGGTCAACCGGCACCTGGATCGCCTTCCTCGACTCCGACGATGAGTGGCTGGCCGGGCGCGTCGAGAGGATTCGGGGCATGGTCATCAACCGTCCCGGCGTGGAATTCACGCACTCGGACAGGCGCGTTGTCGATCAGGACGGTCAGTGCCTCGAGCCGGGCCGATCGCGGGTCAGTGCGAGTGAGGGCGCCGACAGGCGCTTCCTGCTGGAGCACTGGTGGATAAAGACCTCGACGGTCGTGGTGCGCGCAGCGCTGCTGGAGAGGGTCGGATCGCTGTTCAACGAGCGACTCAGGACCTGCGAGGACTATGAGCTGTTCTGGCGTCTGGTGGCCGAGGCCGAGGAGATCGCCTACGACACGCACCCGTCGGTTCTGGTGCACACGGAACGCCACAGCCTCAGTACCGCCCTTGCCGCACGAGACAGATACCGCGACCATATTGCTGCAATGACGGAAGTCCTCGGGTGGGCGGCTGGCACGCCGCGTCACGCCGGTGTGACCCGCATCCTCAACGCACGGCTGCGACAGGAATATCGCAATGCGCTGACGACCGCGCGCGCCACTGGTCTGCCCGCGCTGGTCGCTGAGTCGGCCTGGCTGACACAATACCTTGCCCGATGGCTGCACGCCTCCATCCGCGCACTGGCTCCTGTTCGCGGGTGACACCGGCTGGTGACCTTTGCAGAAGTACGCCACTCATTCCACGAACGCCGGTGAGGCGTCCGCACCAGCGACGTTGCAATCAGTGACGTCGAGATTCGTCACGTCCACTCGGTTCCGGCGGCTCGCGCTTTGCGTCGTGCTGGTCATGCTCTCGGTCGCGCTCCAGTGGCGCCTGAATGAGCGCTTCACCTCTGAACTGGGCGCGTTTCCCGACGAACCCGCACACTACGTGACGGGGGTCATGATTCTGGAGTACGTGCGGACGCGACTGGGCGCGTCCCCGCTGGAGTTCGCGGCACAGTTCTACGACAGCTATCCCAAGGTGGCCCTCGGCAACTGGCCTCCAGGCTTTTACCTGCTGCAGTTACCGTGGCTGATGGGTATCGGCGACACCCCGTCGCGGCTCCTGGTCGGAATGGCCGTGCTCGCTGGTCTCACCGCCTTCATGCTCGCGAGGCTTGCCAGCAGGTGTCTGCCCGAGTGGATAGCTGTCAGTGCCGCGGTCTTGTGGCTCATGTCCCCGCTCTCACTGGCGCTCAGCGGCAGCGTGATGACCGAGGTGCCGCTTGCATTCATGTGCCTCCTGTCGATTCAGGCCTGGCTCTATTTCTCGGAGCAGCCGTCCGCCACCCGGGCCGGCGTCTTCGGGCTTGCCGTCGGACTCGCGATTCTCGTGAAGGCGTCAGCAGCAGGTGTCGCCGCCGTCATCGCCACAGGTGTGCGAGAACATGCCGCCCGGACGCGCTGGCAGGCCGGGCTCGGGCTGGGCACGGCACTACTGATCGGTGGTCCGTGGACGATATATTTCCGCGAGCAGAGCCGAGCCGGGTGGATGTTTGCTGGACCGACGCTCAAATTCACATTGCCTGCGGCCGCGTTCTACCTGGGTCGCGCGCCTGTGGCGTTTGGATGGGTCGCAACAGCGGGCCTGGTCTTGTGGTGCGTGAGACTGGCGAGAGCACAGACTCTCCTGGTTGAACGAGCTGCCGGCATGAGCGTGGCGGCGCTCCTGCTGATATCGGTCACCGTGCCTGCCGGATTTGAAGAACGCCATCTGCTCCCCGCCCTGGCACCGGTGCTGCTACTTGCGGCGTCCGGGTACTGGCAAACGGTACGTCGCAGCGTCGGGCCTGCCAATGCGCCTCGGCTCATGGCATTCGTCGTACTCGTCGCGCTGCTGGAGTACGTATCCGCCTGGCAACAGCCCATGCGACGCGTCATGGGCTACCGGGTACTTGCAGAGGCCGCTGTCAGCGTCTGCGCTCGGCCCTGCACATTGCTGGTTGCCTCGGACTCGGAAGGCGAAGGCGCACTCGTGGCCGAGGTGCTGGCGCGCCGTTCACTTGGTGGTGTGTCCGTAGTTCGCGCGTCGAAAGTGCTGGCGTCCAGTGACTGGGCGGGACGCGGGTATCGCCCCGTCGTGCACAGCACGGGCGACGTACTTCGCGTGCTGGCTGAGCATTCCGTTGACTTGATCGTGCTCGACGATGTCGCGGTATCAAAGGTGGACGGGCGACTTCTCGCTGCGACCATCGAAGAGCGTCGCTATCGGAGACTGAAGGCCAGCGCGGTGCTACGGACCGTGAGTACGCCCTTCGGCGGCACGCGGCGGGGGCACGCCACCCTGTATACGCTTGCGGGGAGCCCTTTGCAGTGGTGAGGCTTCGTACACGCGCGACGCTGCGACTCGAGCCGTCGTGCAGTCAGCGTGCTCGCAGGTTCGAGGGTGCCCGGAGCGCACCGTCGGAGGTTCTCGGGATGATGGCCCACTTGGGGTTTGCATCGAGAAGGTCACTTGATAGAACCCGCGACTGCATGAACGCCCATGCTGCCGCACCGCCAGGCTCGTTGGTCAGGTACGATGTCGCCGCCAGTGCGATGTACGTGTAGCCGTGCTCGGGGTCGTTGTTGTTCATGGCGAAGTACGACGCGGGGTCGTCCGAGGCGAAGAAGCCGGTCGCAACCTGGGGCCACGTCGCGAAGTACTGACCGTCAGGCTCCTTCAAGGCCGGCAGCCGGTAGGCTGACACTCGCTCGGGTGTATACCCCGGAGTCGTCAGCTGAGAGATGAGCACAGGCGCTACCCAGCGCAGCAGCGCATCGGACCTGTAGCCCAACTCCTTGACGCGTCCCAGTACCATGATGAGCATGTTCTGCTCCCACGGAGACACGGCGGTACGGACCTTGGTCGCGTCAAGGCCCTGTACGAACGCCGCACTGCTGTCGGCAAAGATTCGTAGCGGAGAAGGCACTCCCACGGGAGCGAACTTCCACCGCATCTGTGACAGCCCCCACACCCACATGGCGGATGAGGCATTCGGACTCGGGATGTTCCGCATCCCTTCCCATGCCTCGAGGCAGTCGTTGAGGAGCACGGTGAAATACTCCTTCTCCGGTGCGTCGTCGGGAGAGATGCTGGCGGCAGCAGCCCGGTTGCGGAGCAGCCAGGCTTCTCCGCGCAGCTGGTCGGAGATATGACCGTAGCTGCCGCTCGGATACGCTGCGCCCGCCGGCCCTCGACCGTAGGAGACGTCGCCCGGGTTCGTGCTGACGGTGCCCCATGCCGCCCAGAACCACGACTGCTCGAGGTACCAGAAGTCGCCGGTCAGCAGATACAGCGGAGAGTAGGGATCCGGTTGGTGCGCGCCGTCGGCGCTCCATTCTGTCGCCGCCCAGTCCCCGGTGAGCGTCAACTTGTCTGACCCACTGTTTCCGTCGGTGAGGCCGCGAGTGAACAGCGACGGCCGCGCCGTGACGGAGACCACTCGTCCGACCGCCGCACCGTCAGTGCTGCCTCGAAGAAAATGTCGTCCGGGGTCGCCTTCTCGGACGTGCACGCCCCACGCGCCGGCGAGGTCGGCATTGCCGAACGCCATCTCGCGCATGCGCCGATCCCCGGTATACAGCCAACGGACGGTCCACGCGGGATACATGCCGATGTCGCGGCGTCCCCCGGTAGCGCCCATTGCCTTGGTCCAGTTGCCCGCGGCGAAGAGCGCCTTGGGCGCGTTGGTCCAGGCAGCGTACTCGGAGGCGATCGTCGACTCCGGCACGTTCTTGTCCGTATCGTAGTTGGGAAGCAACGTCGTCGCCGAGAGGTACGTCAGACCATGGTCGGTGTCGACCGCCGGAGGTGCGCCCCCGATCCAGAACTCTTTGGTCCAGCGCGCGAACGCATGGTGCGTGAACGTCGGCTGGCTGTAGACGGTCGCCGACGAACTGCCGACTTGCAGCGCGAGGGCGTACACGAGGTCCTCGAAGCCCTGCGTGTTGGCAATCTCGCCGATGAATCGGACCCGCACCTTGCCAGCGCCAGGGAAGAACGTGGCGTGGAAGATGGGCCTGAACGGCCGGTCGGTGTCGAAGCCGAGGTCGAACGCCCGGCCCGCACTGTGATCGGCGATGATCACCGACGTGGCGACGTCGCCCTGCAGCCAGTACGTGAATGCTCCCGCACTCAGCATGGCGCGAGCCGAAGCACTGACCGTCCCGCGCCCCGTCAGCCGCATCGTCGCGTCGAAGCCGAAGGGCGTGCCCAGCATCCCGTTGACTGAGAGGAACCCGGTGTTGTTGCCGCTCGATTGGTTCCTGAACGTCACCGTCAGCGTCTCACCACTGCCAAGCCGCGGCAGCAGGAAGCTCAGGATGGCGTGGCGCACGCTCCCGTCGGGCCACCGCTGCTTGACGTCGGCCTGTGTCCGCACGGCGGTGCCGCCGACGAGTGCTTCCGGGAATTCGCGAATCTCTCCTTGTACGAACGGCCGCCCAATCTGCACCGGGTAGTTGGAGGTCGTGACCCCTGCCCGCTCGCGGATGACGACTTTGTTCTCTGGGAGTGCGGCGTGGACAGGCACGGCGATGCCGCCCAGGATCCAGGCAGCGGCAAGAAGCAGTGGCAGCGGCAGGCGGTAAGTCATGGTCTTGTCTGCTGAGAGCGACTACGTGGGTGGACTGTCATACCTCGAAGGCAATTCGCGCGCCGCCGCGGAACAGTCATCAACGAACGGAATCGCACTGAGGGCCGGCGGGGAAGCGACAGTTTTGTGCATCATGCGACAGACTTGCGCCACAGGGAGACCACCTTGGCGCCAACTGAGGCCCATGATCGCGTTGTCACGGCCGCACGCACGGTCTGTGGATTCCAGGCACGCCTGAGCGCGGTGCGCAGGGCCTGCTCCAGCGCCGCCGGCCCCGCTGTGCGGTCGTACACCACACCCGAGTCCCTGGTCAGCAAATCCGGCACGGCCCCAACGCTTGCCGCCGCAACCGGGGTGCCGCACGCCATCGCCTCGAGAACCACGTTCGGACACCCTTCGCGGTCGCTGTCGAGCACCAGCATATCAGCGGCTTGCAGCCATCTCCCCACGTCCGCGGGAGGCAAGGCCCCAACAAAGCGGACGCGCGCCGTCAAGTCGAGACGCTCGACCAGGGCGTGCAGGTCAGCGGCATACTGCTCCGAACGTGGCGCGGGTCCCCCGACGACTACGTAATCCACGTCGAACTCTTCCAGCAACGCCGGAAGCGCCCCCACGACCCGGTGAAAGCCCTTCAAAGGGACGAGGTGCCCGACCGATACCAGCAGGCGCCGGGACGACGAACAGTCAAGGGCCACCCGCAGACTGACGCGGTCAGCAGGGTGGAAGCGCTCGAGATCCACACCGTTTTCGACGACGGTCAGGCGCTCAGGACGTGTGCCCAACGCCTGCGCCAGTTCCGCCAGCGGTTGCGACACGGCCACGACCGCCGCCGCGCGCCGCAGGGCCCACCGCATCAACGCGCGCCGCAGCAGGGAGTCGTACGTTGCCAACTCGGAACCCCGCAGCGTGACCATGAACGGACGGCGGAACACGGCCGCGAGGCAGGCCGCGGCCACACCATCGGGATACCCGAAGTGCGCGTCCACCAGGTCGAACCCGGCGCCACGATGGGCACGTGCGACCGCGCGGCCTGCCGAGGCCGCCAGCCAGAACCCGTCCAGGCACTTGAAGATCCCCGGCACATAGAAGAACGTCGGATGCACCACCTTGACACCGTCTCGAATGGTGTCCGGGCAGGGGGTCCGATACTGCCACGCTACCGGCGCCACCACCGTCACATCGGCACCGGCGGCGGCGTGCCGGAGCCGTTCCCACACGAACAGACCAAACAATGGCCTGGCGGCGCTTGGGAACACGGTCGTGAACGACAGCACCTTGAGGCGAGGGGATGCGGCCATGCTCACGCGCCGGACCTGGAGCCAACGACGCGCAGCGGCGGCGCTACCGCCGTCTCGGCGCCAGCCCCCCGGTACCTGCTCGCCCAGCGCGCGAGGATCAGCAAACTCCAGAGAGTGCTGCCCTCCCGACGCCGACCTGCCAGGTGATGGCGATACATCGACTCCGCGGTCTCCCTGTGTACCAGTCCGTCGAGCGGCCCTCCCGTGGCGAGCACGACGTCTTCGAACATGCCCCGCAGCGGACCGCGCAACCACCTGTCAACCGGGATCTCGAACCCCCGCTTGGGCCTGGAGGCGGAGGGAGGCAGCATGCCGGTGAAGGCTTGCCTGAGCACCCACTTGCCCACGCCTGCGCGCATCTTCACCGACGAGGGCACGCGGGCGCTCAACTCCAGCAACTCGTGGTCCAGAAAAGGAGGTCTCACCTCCAGCCCGAAGGCCATGCTCGACCGATCGACCTTCGTGAGGTAGTCGTCGGGCACACGCACCTCGAGGTCAGCAGCCATCATGCCGGCAGCCGGGTCTGCGGCCGTGGAGTTCACCGTGTGCGCGATCCGCTGTCCGGTCAGGTGTGCGCCCAGCCGTGAACGCAGGTCTGGATGCATCAGGTGGCGCCGCAGCGGGCCGCGGCAGATTGCCAGGGAATTCGCGTACGCCGCGCCGGTGTCGAGTGCCAGGTTCGTGAGTGTGGTCTTGGCGCGGAGCGGGCGCGGCAACCAGTCGGCGCGCGGCCATGCCGCCGCGAGGGGCGACAGCACTCCACCGGTGAACCACCCGGGCAGATGACTCCGGACGCGGGCCTCACGCGCATCATGCGCGTATCGCGGGTAGCCGCCGAATGCCTCGTCTCCGCCGTCGCCCGACAACACCACTTTCACTGATCGTGATGCCAGGCGGGACACGATGAACGTGGGCAAGGCAGAGGAGTCGGCAAACGGCTCGTCGTAATGCACCGCAAGCTGATCAATCAGCGCGACGGCATCGGGACGTGCGATTTCTTCGTGGTGCTCGGTCCCGAAGCGGAGCGCGGCCTCGCGCGCGTAGGGCAGTTCACTGAACGCCTCTTCATCGAAGCCGATCGAGAACGTCCGCAGCCGTTGCGCGCTCTGTGCCGCCGCCTCGCCGACCACGATCGTGGAATCGACGCCGCCGCTCAGGAACGCCCCCACCCGAACATCCGCGACGAGATGGCACCGGACCGTCTCGGCGACCTTGTCGTGCACCCGCTCGACCCATTCCTGCGCGCTGGGCGCATGGTCAGGCTCGTACTGCAGCGCCCAGTAACGACGCGGCTCGGCGTGCCACGCATCGACGCTGATCGCCAGCGTATGCGCTGGCAGCAGCTTGCGGACATGGCGGAAGATCGACCGCGGTCCGCTGATGAACCCGTAGGCGAGATAATCATCCAGCGCGTGCGGGTCGAGCGAAGCATCGACGTCGCCGTGCGCAAGAATCGCCTTCAGTTCCGAACCGAAAATCACTTTCTCGTCGTCGCGGTAGACGTACAGCGGCTTGATGCCGACGCGGTCCCTGGCAAGCAGCAGTGTGCGCCGGCGAGCGTCCCAGAGACCAAACGCGAACATGCCACGCAAACGCGACACCAGCCGGTCCTGCTCGTCCTCGTACAGGTGGACCAACGTCTCGGTGTCTCCCTCGGTACGGAGCACGTGCCCCCGCGCAGCCAGATCGACGCGCAGGTCGCGGTAGTTGTAGATTTCGCCGTTGAAGACCACCTGCACCGAGCCGTCCTCGTTGCCAACGGGATGATCGGCGGCCGTGGACAGATCGATGATGGACAACCGCCGGTGCACGAGCCCGATGCCGGCGTCCGCCCACAGGCCTTCCGCATCAGGCCCTCGGTGTGCCAGGCATCCGGCCATCCGGGTCAGCACGCCGTGATCGGGCCGCCGCATGCGGTCTGCGTAAAGGACTCCTGCTATCCCGCACATGGGCGTTCACCTCGCGTCACCATCACTGCCCCGCCTGCGGTGCCGCCTGGTTGCCGACGCTGGCCGCGACCAGGCGTTCCCAGAAATGCACCAGGGACGAGGCGTCGCTCGCCGTGTTGCTCCCCACCACCTGCCATGCCCCGGCATTGCGCCGCCACCGACCGGAATAGAGGTCGACGACGAGTCGCCCGTCGGCATCGACCCAGGCAATCTCCTTTGGCCGCTCCAGCGACCCGATGTACTGAAACACCGGTCTGCCGACCCGGCGCTCCATTCCGGCGGTCACGCCGTCACCGGCAAGCGCCGCACGGATCAGGCCGCGTACGTCCGACTGGCCAGCCACGTCCGGCACCTTGACCGGCAATCGCGCCACGATGAAGGGAATGCGCGTTTGCGCGTCGTTGGTGGCATACCCGTGACCGAGGAAGCCCTCGTCGAACAAGCTCTCGCCATGGTCGGCAATCACGAACACCGCCGGCCGCCGGCCGGTTGCACGTTCCACGCGCGCCAGCATGCGCCCGAGCGCCGCGTCCACGTTGGCGAGCGTGTTGAGGTACATGATCCGCACCTTCTCGGCGCAGGACGAGAGCTTCGGCGAAGACAGCCCGGTCGGGTTCGCCCGCGCCCACGTGCGTTACGACGCGCGGGTGGACAAGGACAAACGGTTCACCCAGTTCGCCACCCCCGCCAGTCTGACGGTCTCGTGGAGGGTGCTCGAGGGGCGAGTCGCCGACTTCCTCGAGACGCGCGCGCCCGGCACCCCGCTGTTTCTGCACCTCAATATTCAGGACGGCCACTTCCCGTACGTGAATCCGGACATCCTCCCGCTGCAGTCTGACGTGCGGCTCACTCGTGA
>JACDAO010000581.1 GCA_013695405.1 Acidobacteriota bacterium
GTCGATGCGACAGCGCGGTTGCGATGAGGAAAAGCGGCGCGCGTGATTCGGACCAGCCGTTGCTACCACGCTTATCAGACGACGATTCGCACCTCATCCAGGCTTTTCCGGGCGATGACGGGCACCACGGCATCCGCCGCCGGCACACCCACGGGGATCAACAGGAACGGGTTCTCGTTTTTCGGGCGCTGCAGAATCGACGTGAGAAATCCCATCGGGCTTGGCGTGTGGGTCAGCGTGGCCAGGCCGGCCATGTGCAGGGCCGCAATCAGGAAGCCGCACGCGATGCCCACCGACTCGGTGGCGTAATAGTGCTTGATGTGACGCTCCGTGCCGTCGGCAGCGATCTCGAGTCCGTACTCGATTTTGAACACCACAATCAGACAGGGGGCATCCTCGAGGAACGGCTTGCGCCAATCGGTACCGAGAGGCGCCAGCGCGGACAGCCAGTCGTCCGGCGCGCGGCGGTCGTAAAAGGCCCACTCCTCGTCCTCGGCGGCTTTCCTGATCTGTTGCCTGACGGCCTGGTCACGGACGACGACGAACCGCCACGGCTTCATGTTCGCGCCTGAAGGCGCCGACGCGGCCACCGCGATCGCCGCATCGATCAGGTCATCTGGTACGGCCTCGCGACTGTAGTGGCGTACGCTCCGCCGTGTCGTCATGCGGCGCTGGAACTCAAGCAGCCGCGCGCGCTGTTGCTCGACCTCCAGACGCTCGAAGCGCACCGCGACCGGCCGATAGGAGGGAAGGCCAGCGGCGGCGTGGTCGGCAGGCTGTCGGGCCATGGGATCCTTTCCTGAGCGAGCGGGAATAGCTGGACCTCCGGCGGGTATCGGTACAGCATGATCGACACGATGACACGAGTGGTGGTCTCGGTGGCTATCGCCGCGTTGCTCGGATGTGCGGGGCTGTACGCGGCGGGCGCCTTGGCCGTGCCTGTCGAGCGCCCGGTCGGCAGCCAGGCCGACGCCCGTGTGCGCCGCGTGCCGGTGCTGGTCGAGCTGTTTACCTCGGAAGGGTGTTCGAGCTGCCCACCGGCCGACGACCTGCTGCGCCGGCTGACGCGCGAGGCGCTGGTGCAGGGGGTCGAGGTCATCGCGGTCAGCGAACACGTCGACTACTGGAATCGGCTCGGATGGTCCGATGTGTTCTCGTCGGAGCAGTTCAGCGACCGCCAGCGCGCGTACGCCCACGCGTTTGGCTCGGAGCAGATTTACACGCCGCAGATGGTCATTGGCGGGCAACTGCAGGCCATCGGCAGTGACTGGCCGGCGGTGCGGCGCGCCATCACGCAGGTCGCGCGGACCCCCGGGGCGCGAGTCGATGTCGTGGCCGCGCCGGATGCACGTGAAGGCCGCATCTGGGTCGGCGTCGATGTGCACGACCTGCCGGTGCCTGCGGCGCGCGGTCGGGTCCGCGTGCTGCTCTCGGTCGTCGAAGACGGGCTGGTGACTGACGTCCGCCGCGGTGAGAATGCACGCCGCCAGCTGCGCCACGATGGCGTCGCCCGCACGCTCGAAGTGATCGGCCACCTCGACGAGGCACGTACGGACGGTCGTTTCACGACCAGCATCGCGCTGCGGCCCGAGTGGGACACGACACAGGTGCGCGTCGTAGCCTTTCTCGAGGACACGCGTAACCGCCACGTGCTGGGTGCCGGCCATGCACCTCTCCAGTAGCAGCCGGCCTGCTGGGCCGTCGAGCAGCCGCCAGCATTCTGCGAATGCGCGTCAGTGAGTCGACGCGCCCCACAGCCGGTCGAGCCGCTGCTCGCGGCCGCAATTCCATTTGTAGGTCTTGTACCGCACCGGATTCTTCTTGTAGTAGTCCTGGTGATACTCCTCGGCGCGTTCCGCCGACTCATCCTTGGTGAGGCAGCTGCTACGGCACAATGCCCGCAAACAACAAACGTGCAGACGCAATGCCCCGGCGCTCGGGCACCGGGCCGGTCAGTGGCGTGGTGCCTGGAGTGCTCTCGACATGGTCCGCACGATCTGCCCGTCCTCAGG
>JACDAO010000582.1 GCA_013695405.1 Acidobacteriota bacterium
GTCGGACTTGTCCGACCGACACCTCGCGGGAGTCGGGAGTCGGGAACCGGGGCACCGTGACACTGGAGGGGCACACAAAGTATGGACGAGGCGTGGCGGACCCACCTGGTGACGTCCGGACCTGACATCCGGGCGCTGTTGCAGCGCATCAGGCGCGTGGCGGTGCTCGGGATCCGGCCGGCGACGTTCTCGCACAAGGCCGCCTTTTACGTGCCCGAGGCGCTGCAGCAGATGGGCCTGACGATCGTACCCGTGGTCGTGCACGGGCACGACGATGCCACCATCCTCGGCGAGCCCGTCTACCGGCGGCTGGCCGACGTGCCCGGGCCGCTCGATCTGGTGGACGTCTTCCGGCGCGCCGAAGACTTGCCGGGCCACGCCGGCGACCTGATCGCCCTCTCCCCGCGCGCGGTCTGGTTCCAGTCCGGGATCCGCAACGATCAGGTCGCCGAGCAACTGGCCAGGGCAGGGATCGACGTCGTGCAGGACCGCTGCCTGATGGTCGACTACCGCAGCGTCGGACGCGGCTGAGTGTCGCCATTGAGGGCCGCGCGCCGTGCCGCGCCCCGGCGCCGGCCGCACCTGCGAATAGCCCTTGCACACCCGTGGCGCGGCGTGTATAGTGACCGAGCGCGACACGTACGAGGTGTACGTGAACTGTTCCAAGGTTGGTCGAAGGCCTGGGAGTTCGCCAGGCCTTTTGTCATGAGTGCCCGCAGCCGTGATCGCGCCGCGTCTGCCCCCGTCGTGGGGGAGTATGCACGACAGAAAATCAGTAGTCGGTCGGTCCGTGAGGCATGGCGGTGCTCCGATTACCGAACGAGGAGTTCGACATGCGTACAACCGGTACCGTCAAGTGGTTCAACGAGAGCAAGGGTTTCGGATTCATCACGCCGGAGGACGGACAGAAGGATTGCTTCGTCCACCACTCGGCCATCTCGGGTTCGGGTTTCAAGACCCTGACCGAAGGTGAGCGGGTGGAGTTCGACATCGTTCAGGGCGCCAAAGGTCCGGCGGCCGAGAACGTGGTTCGTCAGGGCGGCCGCTAAGCTTCTCTCGGACATCGTGAAAGACGGCTGGACCGCGTGTGCGGTCCAGCCGTTTTTTTTGCAGTATCATCGGCGCATTCTGCCATGCGCGCGATCCTCCCTGCCCTGCTGATAGGAGCGGTGGCCGCTGCCGCCTGCTCACGACCTTCCACCGCTCAACCGACGTCGGCCGCCTCACAGCCGGCCGCCGCACCGGCCAGCACCAGCACCAGCACCGCGGCGGCCGCGGCACTGGCTGCCTCGCTGAGCGGGCCGGCCCGCGACAAGGCGATGCTCGCTTTCGACGCGCCGGAGCGCGTGCAGATGAACTACATCCCGATCGTGCGTGCCGGGGTGCCGCTCAACGAACTCGCCGAGGGGCAACAAGCGCACGCCTGGTCGCTGTTGCGGGCCGGGCTGAGCGAGACCGGCTTCGCTACCGCGCGCGGCATCGTCAACCTCGAAGACACCCTGCGTGACCTCGAGCAGAGCCAGGGCGTGGCCAACTACATGCGCCGCCAGCCGGGGCTCTACTACACCGCGCTGTTCGGCACGCCCGGGGCTGACGCGGCCTGGGGTTGGCGCTTCGAAGGGCATCACCTCTCGGTCAACGTGACCCACGCCGGGGCCGAGGGCGAGATCGTCGCGCCGCTGTTCATGGGCTCCAATCCGGCCAAGGTGCCGTCGGGACCCAAGGCCGGCCTGCGCATCCTGGCGGCCGAGGAAGATGCGGCTCGCGCGCTGCTCACGCTGTTTGACGAGGCGCAGAAGGCGCGGGTGGTGATCGCGCCCGAGACCACCAACGACATCGTGTCGAAGAATCTGCCGAAGGTCGAGCCCATGCAGTTCGCCGGCCTGGCCGTCAAGGACATGACCGCGCCGCAACAGAAGCAGTTGCGCGCGTTGCTCGACGTCTACGCGTCACGCCTGCCCGCCGCGCAGAAGGCGTCGCAGCTGGCTCGGATGGAGAAGGCCGGCTTCAACACGCTGCACTTCGCCTGGGCCGGAGGCACCGCGGTCGGGCAGAAGCACTACTACCGGATTCACGGGCCGACGCTGCTGGTCGAGTACGACAACAGCCAGAACGACGGCAATCACGTGCATTCGGTGTGGCGTGACCTCCAGCACGACTACGGCGGCGACCTGCTCCGCAAGCACCTCGCCACCCACAAGCACTGATGGCGGCGGAGATCATCGATCTCCGCTCGGACACGGTGACCCGGCCGACCGCAGGCATGCGTGCCGCGATTGCCGCGGCGCCGGTCGGCGACGACCAGTTCGGCGAGGACCCGTCCGTCAACGCGTTGCAGGAACAGGTCGCGGATCTGCTCGGCAAGGAGGCGGCGCTGTGGCTGCCGACCGGGACGATGGCCAACCAGGTGGCACTGCGCACCCTGACCCGCCCCGGCGACGACGTGGTGGTGAGCCGCGAGAGCCACGTCGTCTGGCACGAGACCGGCGGCGGCGCCGCCAATGCCGGCGTGCAGTTCACCGAGATCGGCGACCGCGGTCGGTTCTCGGCGGCGCAGTTGGTCGCCGCCTGCAAGCCGCGCCAGCATCTGCTCTACCCGCCGACCACTCTGGTTGCAGTCGAGAACACCCACAATCGCGCCGGCGGGATCGTCGTGCCCCAGACGGAGGCGGAGGCGATCGGCGCGGCGGCCCGCACCCACGGCGTGACCAGCCTGCTCGACGGTGCCCGGCTGTGGAACGCCGCGATCGCCAGCGGCCGGACTCCGGCAACGTTGGCCGCGCCGTTCGACGTCGCCTGGGTGGCGTTGTCGAAGGGGCTGGGTGCGCCGGCCGGGTCGGTGCTGGCCGGTCCGCGCGACGTGATGCGCGACGCGATCCGGTATCGACGGATGGCCGGCGGCGCGATGCGCCAGGTCGGCGTGCTGGCAGCGGCCGGCAGCTACGCGATCGCGCACCATCTGGCACGCCTGTCCGAGGATCACGACAACGCCCGGCTGTTCGCCGCGGAGCTCGCCAGCTGTGCCCGTGTGGCGCTCGATCTCGCCACGGTGCAGACCAACATCGTGGTGTTCGAGCTGCGCGCCGAGGCGCCGGACGCGCCGACCGTGGTGGCACGGGCGCGTGAGGTCGGCGTGCTGCTGATCGCCTTCGGACCGCGCACGCTGCGTGTGGT
>JACDAO010000593.1 GCA_013695405.1 Acidobacteriota bacterium
TCCTCGCCCTGCGCACGTTCTTTCAGGAGCGCATGCCCGGCCCGGGCGATGCCGCCGACGTCGTCATCGTCGATACGGCCAATGGGGACGCGGTGCGACGCCTCGATCGATCGCGCGGTTGGAATCCGCAGCAGGGCACGATGTTCTACTGGAATCCTGCGGCGTCCAGGTCGCAGTTCTTCTTCAACGATCGGGACGAAGCGACCGGCAAGGTCTTCACGGTCCTGTACGACGTGGTGGCGCGCCGACGTGTTCGCGAATACCGGTTCGACGACACGCCGGTGGCCACCGGAGGCGTCGCGCAACGCGGGGTCCGGTTCCTCGCACTGAACTACGGACGCCTGGCGCGCCTCCGCCGGGTGACCGGCTACCCGGGCGCGCACGACTACACCGGTGACGCCCTCCATCCGGCCGATGATGGCATCCACATGGTGGACGTGGCCTCCGGCGCGCGTCAGTTGTTGGTGTCCTATCGCCGGTTGGCCGACCTGGTGCGAACCGTGCGGCCTGACGTGGATCGCAAGGCCCTCTTCATCAACCACACGTTGTGGAGCCGCGACGACAGCCACATCTACTTCTACGTGCGGGCCGAGTTCGACACGCCCGCCGAGCGCATCGACATCCCGTGCACGATCCGGCCCGACGGCACCGGGCTCACCATGCACGAGCACATCGGAGGTCATCCCGAGTGGCGTGACGGCACGCACCTCATCGGGGTGAAGGACAACCGGCAGGTCGTGTACGACATCGCGTCCCGGCGGGTGGTCGACACGCTCGGTGCGCCAGAGGTGTTCCCGCAGCCAGGCGGCGACATCGCGCTATCGCCCGACGGCGGCTGGCTCGTGAACGGGCACAGCCTGCGTGGCATCAACGGCTACACGGTGCTGAGTCTGGCGGACGGGACGTGGGCGCGGACGCCGGACATGTCACGCGGCGCGTACACGTCCGGCGAATTGCGGATCGACGGCGCGCCGGCGTGGAACCGCTCGGGCGACGCCTTCCTGTTTCCCGGTCTCGATCCGAAAGACGGGACGCGTCAGATGTTTATGACGCGGATTGTCAGCCAGCGCCCGGCTCCGTGAGAGGTGCGCCCGACAAGTCGGGCGCCTACGTCTTGGGCGTCTACGTCTTGGGCGTCTACGTCTTAGGCGCCTACGCCTCGTGCGCCTGCGGCTGTCCGAACGACGTCACGTCCGCGCGACGCGGGACTTCACGGCCGCCCGCGTCTCGCGGTCGGTCTCGCGCTTCTTGATCGTCTCGCGCTTGTCGTAGGCCTTCTTGCCGCGCGCCAGCGCGAGGTTGATCTTGACGCGACCGCTCTTGAGGTACATCCGCGTCGGGACCAGGGTCAGTCCCTTCTCCACGGTGCGGCCGATCAGCTTGCGGATCTCCGAGCGATTGAGCAGCAGCTTGCGCTTGCGCAACGCCTCGTGCTCGGCGTAGCCGCGATGGCTGTAGGGACTGATGTGGATGTTGTAGACCCACACCTCGCTCTTCTCGACGCGGGCGTAGCTGTCGCGCAGGTTGACCCGGCCCTCGCGAATCGCCTTGACCTCGGTGCCCATCAGCACCACGCCGGCTTCCCACTGATCGAGGTACTCGTAATCGAACCCGGCCTTGCGGTTGTCGGCGAGCAGGCGTTGCGGCGCCGCCGGCTTGGGGTCGGTGCCGCGGGGCGGCCCGGGCCGCGATTTGCTGGGCGTGCGTGTGGTGGCCATGGTCAGGAGTGGCGATCGTCGGTCCGCCGGGCGATCCGGCGCGCGGCCAGCGCAGCGGCCAGAGTTATCGCGCTCACGAGACTCGACGCGTCGGCCGTGCCGGTCCGCGCGATGTCGAACGCGGTGCCGTGATCGACCGACGTGCGGATGATCGGCAGGCCGAGCGTCACGTTGACCGACTGGCCGAACGCCAGCAGCTTGACCGGGATCAATCCCTGGTCATGGTAGCAGGCCACGACCGCGTCGAAGGCGCCGCGGCTGGCCCGCAGGAACACGGTGTCGGCCGCGAACGGTCCCTGCGCATCGACCCCACGAGCCCGGCAGGCGTCGATCGCAGGCCGCAGCACCGCCTCGTCCTCGATGCCCATCAGGCCGTGCTCACCGGCGTGCGGGTTCAGCCCGGCGACGCCGATGCGTGGCGCCGCCAGACCGAAGTCGGGCAGGCTCCGGGCCGTCAACATGATGATCTCTTCGACCAGCGCTCGGGTCAGCAAACGCGGCACCTCGGCCAGCGGCACGTGCACCGTAGCCAGCACCACTCGCAGCAGTTCGGAGTGGAACATCATCGCCACGTGGGGACTGCCGGTGAGGTGCCCGAGCAATTCGGTGTGCCCTTTCCAGGGCAGGCCGCACGCTGCGAAGGCCTCCTTGTGCACCGGGCCGGTGGCAATCGCGTCGACCACCCCCGTCTGGGCATCGTGCACTGCCGCGACGACTGCATCGTAGGCCGCCTGTCCGGCGGCCGCACTGACCTGACCGACGGAGAAGGCGGCCAGCGCCGCGGGCGTATGCGGCCCGTACAGCACCGGCGCGCACACGGCCAGCACCTGGCGCGAGGCGACCGCCGCCGTGGCGATCTCGGGGCCGATCCCGGCCGGGTCGCCGA
>JACDAO010000596.1 GCA_013695405.1 Acidobacteriota bacterium
GACCAGCGAGGCGTCGGGCACCGCGTGCAGCCGTTCGAGGTAGGCAGACAGCGGCGGCAGCTTGACCCCCTGCTGACGCGACACCGTGCCGAAGCCATCGCGACAGGCGGCCACCACGTAGCGCGTCACCATCCACTGCCCCGCCAGGGTCAGCCCGAGGATGCGCGCGACGTCGTCGAGCTCGCTGGTCCGCGAAAAGGCCCGCCCCAGTTCCATCAGTGTCCGCAGTTCCTGGATCTTGCGATCGAGGTCACGGGTGAAGCGCATCGCCCGGGTGTGTGCGCGCGCGTTGCTGATGCCGGTCGCGGCAAAGCCGAGCAGCGCCGCCAGGAACTCACGTTCCTCGACGTCGATGCCGCGTCGGGCCGGTGCGCCAATTGCCAGCAGGCCGACGCTCGGTCCGGTGCCGATCGGCATCTGTTCGACCAGGCCGAGGTGGTGCGCGCGGGCGCTGTCGAACGGCGTCCCGGGCACTGCATCGGGCACGCCGCGCGCCATCGCCACGCACGGCCCGTCGTCGCCGTCGATGGCGATCACGGCACGGGTGACCAGCAGGCGCCCCATCACGGTGCGCAACAGGTGCTTGAGCAGGTGGTCGAGGTCGAGGGAGGCGTGCAGCAGCCGCGCCGATTCGAGCAGCGATTCGAGGCGGCTGACGGAGACGTGCGACACGCGGCCTTACTTCTGGATGCGTTTGAGGAGGCGGAGACGGTTGCGTTCGCCCGGGAGGATCTCGTAGGAGACCTCGTCCATCAGCGACTTCATCACGCGCAGGCCCAATCCGCCGGTGCGGCGATCGTGAACCATCTGCTCGACCGGGGCGGTCGAGACCTGCGTCGGGTCGAAGCCGAGCCCTTCGTCGACGACCTCGATGCGTAGCGCAGCCGCGTCAAAGGTGGCGCGAACGGTCACTTCCTTGCCGACGTCGTGGCCGTGGGCGTGCTCGATGACGTTGGCGCAGGCCTCATCGACGGCCAGTTCGAGCTTGGCCACGTCGTCGGCGGTCAGCCCCGCCTGCGCGCCGACGTTGGCGACGAAGTCGCGAATCAGCACGAGGTTCTCGGTGGACGATGGCACCTTCAGGGAGAACGTCCGCTCGAGGGAGGCCATCGCGGTCAGGCCTCCCGGGTAGGAACCGACGTGAACCGCTGCACCGCGTCGGGCACCGAGTCGACCATGTCGTAGATCGCCTGGAACCCCAGGATCTCGAAGATCTGCCGGACCTTGGCGGTCAGCCCGCAGATCTTCAGGTCGCCTCCCTGCTCCCGGATCTGCTCGATGAAGCCCATGAACACGCCCAGGCCCGCCGACGAGATGTAGGTCAGCTTCTCGCCGCTGACGACCAGCCGCACATGTTGGGCGTCCAGCTCGGCCTGGATGGCCTGCTCGAAGATCGGCGCGGTGTGCGCGTCCAGAAAACCTTCGAGATGCAGCACCGAGACGTCGCCTTCGGCAGTCCGGTGCACCTTGAACGGGTGAGGCATCAGCACATTCCTCGTCCGAGTGGCCGTAGTGTCGTCGTCACGCTCAAGCTCGGCCACCTTCCTCCGCTTATCATACGGCCGCAGATGGCGATTCTCTCCCTGCTGGCCGGCCCTGCGCTTGTGATGGCGCCGATGACCAAAGGGTCGAACCTGCCCTACCGCCGACTCTGCCAGGCGCTCGGGGCCACGGTCACGATGAGCGAGATGGCCGTGGTGCGCAGCCTGCAGCACCGCAAACGCAGCGAATTCGCCTTGATCCAGCGCGCTCCCGACGAGCGCTGCTTCGGCGTGCAGCTGGCCGGTCGCACCGCCGACGAACTCCGCTGGGGCGCCGAGCTGGTCGCGTCGCGCGGCGCCGACTTCGTGGACCTCAACCTCGGCTGCCCGATCGACGAGTTCACGCGGCGGGGGCTCGGCGCGGCGCTGTTGCGCAAGCCCAGGCGCGTGCGCGATCTGGTGGCCGCGATGAAGCAGGGCGCAGGCGCGATTCCCGTGACGGTCAAGATTCGTCTTGGCTGGAGTGAAGACGATCGCAACGCCCTCGATGTTGCACGGGCCGCCGAGGACGGTGGGGCCGACGCGCTGACGGTACACGGCCGGACCCGCAGTGCCCGCTACCGCCACGCGGCCGACTGGCAGGCGATTGGCGAGGTCGCCGCAGCCCTGCGCATCCCCGTGGTCGGCAACGGCGACGTGCTGTTCCCAGAGGACATCGAGCGCTTCCGCGCCATCTCCGGCGTGCAGAGCGTGATGATCGCCCGGGGCGCGCTGATCAAGCCGTGGATCTTCGCCGAGGCCACGGGACAGCCGGTCGACGACTCGCCAGAGGGACGACTCGCCGTCTATCGCCGATACGTCGCGCTGGCCCGCGAGCACTTCGGCGACGACGAGCGCGGCCTGACGCGCCTGCGGCCGTTCGTGGTCTGGCACCTGGGCTTCTGGTGCCGGTTCGTGCCCCGGCTCGAGGACGGCACCTACGTGCCGATGCAGGAACGCGCGCAGTTCCTCGCGCCACGAACGCCGCTGGAGGCGCTGCTCGCGCGCCCCGAACCTGGTGTCCACGCCTGGCTGGCCACCCGGCTGATTGCCGGTGACGAGATCGGTCCAGACGACCTGCCCGACGACGCTGAGACCGCGACAGCGAACGACCTGGCCGAAGCACCCTCGGGGTAGGAGCTCAGCGCGCGTTGGTGATCACCTCGTCTGCCCCGACCCGGATTTGCGACCTCGGCGGCTGGACCGACACGTGGTTCGCGCGGTATGGCGTGGTCTGCAGTCTGCCGGTCTGGCCCGGCGTCGACGTCACCGTGCGGGCGGTTGACGCCATCCCTGGCGTCCACGTCCGGCTGCCGAACGTGTCGCGCGCCTGGCACTGGACCGGGGCGCTGGCCGCCACCGCGTCCCCGGATCCGCTGGTTGCGGCCTGTCTCGAGGAGCGTCCCGTGCCGGCAGGCGCCTGGCAACTCGAGGTGCAGTCGCAAGTCCCTCCTGGCGCGTCGATGGGCACGTCGGCGAGCGTCTGCGTCGCGGTGCTGGCGGCGCTGGACAGGGTGCGCGGCGTGTCCCTCGATCGGGCGTCGCTGGCGCGGCGGGCGCACGCGATCGAGACCGAGCGGCTGCAACAGCAATGCGGCATCCAGGACCAGTGGGCAGCGGCCGCGGGTGGGCCGATGCGGTTGACGATGCCGGCGTACCCGGAGGCGAAAGAGACCCGACTCGCGCTGTCGCAGGCGACCTGCCGCGCCCTGACCTCGCAGCTGGTGGTGCTGCTGCTGGGACGCGGGCACCAGTCGTCAGCGGTGCATGCCGAGGTCGTGGCCGCGCTGCGCGATGCCGGTGCCGACGACCCGAGGCTGCAGGCGCTGCGGCGCTGCGCAGGCGACGGCGCCAAGGCGCTGGTGGACGGCGACCTGGTGCGCTATGGCGAGGTGCTGGTGCGCAACACCGCCGCCCAGGCCACGCTGCACCCGTCGCTAATCAGTGGTGAGGCGCGCAGGGTGATCGCGATTGCCGCGGCTCACGATGCGCTCGGCTGGAAAGTCAATGGCGCGGGCGGGGATGGCGGCTCGCTGGCGGTACTGGCCGCCTCGCCCGAATCGCGGAGCCAGCTGATTGCCGACGTGCGTTCTCGGTGCCCGTCGACGACGTCGCTGGACGTCACGCTGGCGCGTCACGGGGTGGTGGTGCACGAAGCCGCCCACTAGCGGAAGTCGTGCGAGGGCGCGCTCGCACAGACAACCACTTTCCCATGGGGTGTCGAGGTGCCGGCTTTCAACCGCTGCCCTCGCCCACTCGGCGCGTCGCGAACAGGAGGGCCGCGCTCAGCGCCACCGTGCCGTGCGCAAAAAACGCCCCGCCACCGAAGGGACCGAGGATCACCACCCAGAGTCGCTCGGGTCTGCCACCAGGATTCATGATCCACCAGACGCCCACCGGCACGATCACAAGTGGGAGGAACAACGCCGCCCAATAGGCCCATCGGCGGTCGCGCGCCAGCGCCTGCCCCACAAAGGCCACGCAACATGGAATCGAGAGCACCAGGATGAATGGCACGAGCAGTGGCTCCCGACCATCGGACGCCTGCACTCCCACGAGAGACAACAATCCCAGGAGTGCGCCTTCCGCAGCGCCATAGGCCAACAGCAGGACGCCGATAAGTTGCCTCTTCGAGCGGGCGCGCGAGTCGACAGGAGCCAGAGGCTCGGTGCCGGTCGCGCTCTGATCGGATCTAGCCATCGGCTC
>JACDAO010000658.1 GCA_013695405.1 Acidobacteriota bacterium
GCACAAGGCCGAGTTCGGAGAGGTCGCGACCAAGCTACGCGCCGCGCAGCATGCGTTTGTCGAAACCGTTCAGGCAGAGTCGATCGACGAAGCGGCTATTCGGACCGGCAGTGCGGCCGTCGCCTCCGCGATGGCGGACGAGGCGATTCTGCGCGCCAGGGTGCGTCTTGAAGTGCACGGGCTCCTGACGCCAGAACAACAGCAGCAACTGCGCGACCGTCGGGCGCAGACTCAGAAACGCCTGCTCGAGCGCCAGAAGCAACGGCCCCGACCCCAGGGCCGGTAAGGTCAGAGATAAGGCGACAGGCTCGACCCGCCCCCGTCAGGGTGTGTCGCTCTTCGCGCTCAGCAGGCGCAGCCCGTTCAGCGTCACGATAACCGTGGCGCCGGTGTCGGCAAGCACCGCCATCCACAGCGGCGCAAACCCAAACGGCGCGGAGACCAGAAACGCCATTTTCGTGACCAGCGAGATGGCCACGTTCTGACGCACCACGCGGAGTGCGCGGCGGGCGTGGAGGACCAGCAGTTCGATGGCCTTGTCCTCGGCGGCCGTCACGACGACGTCGGCCGCGACGACCTCCATGACCTGGGCCTGCGCGCCGACTACCGTGATCCCGGCCTCGGCGAGGGCCTGACGCGTCGGCGCGCTGACGGCCGCCGCACGCTCCAGCACCGCTCCACCCTTGACCAGGACGCCGCGTCGAGCCGCGGAACTGAGGGCGGCGACCATGGTGACCGGCGTCGAGATGACCAACGCACACGGGCACGCCAGCACCAGGAAGACGAGAGCGCGATAGAACCACGTGGCCCACTGGCCGTCGACCAGGGGCGGCACCAACGCCAGCACGAGGGCGGCCGCCGTCACGACCGGCGTATAAATGGCCGCAAAGCGTTCGATCCACCGCTCCATTGGCGCCGACTGTTGAACGCCCTGTGCCACCAGCGATGGTCCGCGCCCTACGAGCGCCGCAATCTCAGAGCGCGCCCTCTCGATGCTCCACGCTTCCATGCGGTGCGCGAGCGAAAACAAGAATGCCACCGCCGCACCCTCAGACCACTCGCCGATCACCGCCGCGCCGACGACTGTCAGGCACACCAGGGCGTGCATGTCGAGACGGAGATGGCGCACTGCGGCAAACGCGCGCGGCCACATCGGCCACAGGCCGGCGAGCGCGGAGCAGCCGTACACCATGGCGGCGCTGACTCCGTGGGCGCCATGCTGGCCACGATGAACGAACGTGTCGAGCCAGTGGTCGGCGGTGAGTCCTTCAACGATCCAACCCGCAAGAAACAGGACGCCACTGACGACGGTGGAAATCGTCGACGAGTGATCGTGGTGCTCGGCGTGCTCCTGAGCGACGGCCTGATGACCCTCTGCGCCGTGAACCGCATGTGCGGCCAGGCCGGTGCTGCGAACCGCGTCAAGGAGGGCCACCTCACTGGTGGCCCCGTCGACGTACACGATGTCGACAAATCCTTGAATCAGATCGAACTCCATCGTCCTGACCGCTGTGTTTGGCGCCAGTGCGCGGCGAACCAGTGCGGCTTCGTCCGCGCAGTCCATCGCGTGCACGTGGATCCGGAGGTCAGACATGCGGCTCAATTATGTGCCCTGCTCAGAGCACCCTATGGTCAGCGCCATCGCCGGGCGCCTAACTCTCTGGGTGAGTGCGGCGCTTCCAACGGACGCCCCGCCTCCGGAGACCATGGCCGACCGGAACCCCCAACAAGGCGGCGCGGCAGCGGCGCGGACCGCGCAAAATGCACGACGCGCTTCAACGCCTGGTGCAATTCCAGTCGGGAGTGGGCCAACACGCGGTTTGGACAGTCGCGCGAGTATCATGCCCAGTGAGGATCATCCAACATGCTCGTTCAGCTCTCGCCGGGCGAAGTCCATGGTGACATTGTCACGAATTGCCTGTGTCAAGGCGTCTCGTTGACCTCATCGCGGAGTACGTCAGCAACATGGCGCCCGGCCACGCCAAGATCCGCATGGACGAAGTGCGCCAACATCTGGGTGAAACCTACTTTGGCTGGGTTGGTGTAGTGGGACCTGAAACGGTGTTCTACTACCGCATTCACAGCCCGGTGATTCTCATCGAGCTCGATCATCAGCTGCCGGTTGCGTTGACGGGTCCGCGCGTCCCGAATCGTCGTCACGTCCATTCTGTCGTGCGGACGCCAAACGGCAACGACTACGGCAAAGACCTGTTACGGCAGCATTACGAGCGACGCGCGCGAATCCCGCGCATGGGCATCGCTAGCGAGCAGTCTCTACATGGCTCGGAGGGCGTCGTACACCGCCTCCACGTGCCCTGCGACCTTGACCTTGTCCCAACGCTCGGCCACATTGCCAGCCGCGTCGATCAGATAGGTGGTTCTCGCGATCCCCATGAACTTTCGCCCATACAGCGATCGCTCCTGCCAGACACCGTACGCGGCCGCCACCGCGTGATCGGCGTCGGCCAACAATGGGAACGACACCCCGAACTTCGTCGCAAACTTGGCCTTGCTCGTCTCGTCGAGAATGCTGACGCCGAGAATGACTGCGTCGCTCTTTTCGAACTGCGGCAGGCGATCGCGAAAGTCGCACGTCTGCTGCGTGCACCCCGGCGTGTCGTCTTTCGGATAGAAATAGAGGACGACAGGCCGACCCGCGTAATCCGATAGCTTGTGCGTCTTGCCAAACTGGTCGGTCAAGGTAAAGGCTGGCGCTTTGCGGCCGCGATCGATGAGGGCCATAGGCGACAGTTACTTCACGCCAAAGAGCCGTTCGGTCGTCCCGAACCGCCGCGCGATGACGTCGCGCACGGTGGCGACGACCTTGTACACGCCGTTGACGTCGCGTGGGGCCAGCTTCAGCGCGACGGTGCCTCGCCCGGTATTGAGCGACACGCCTTTCATCTCGCTGTGCACTGTTC
>JACDAO010000666.1 GCA_013695405.1 Acidobacteriota bacterium
GGCTGGTGGCCTACTACTACGCCCACCTCGATCGCTATGCCTCGGGTTTGGCCGAAGGTGCCGCGGTACGCCGCGGTCAGGTGCTCGGCTACGTCGGCTCGACCGGCAACGCCGACAAGGACGCGCCACACCTGCACTTCGCGATTTTCCGGCTCGGTCCCGAGCGGCGGTGGTGGGAGGGGGAACCGGTCGATCCGTTTCCGGTGCTGCGGCGGGAGTGAGAAAATCTCACACGTTCACAATTTCACGAGCAGCGTCGCCGGCGCCAACCCCGGCTGGCGGTCGTGCCTTTGTGAACGTCTGCAATTCGCGAGAGCGGGCCCCCGCCGAGAGGCCCGCTGGTCCTAGAACGCGTACTTCAGAGCGAAGCGGATGATGCGCTGGTTGCCGGCGCTGCTGATTTGCCCGAACGTGGGGCTGGCGACATTCGTATTCGGGTTGCCCCACGCAGGCGTGTTCGTGAGGTTGAACGCATCGGCGCGGAACTCGAGGAAGCGGTAGTCGGACCCGAAGGCGGCGCGCTTCACGAGCGAGAAGTCGAGCGCCGTGAAACCGGGTCCGCGGAGTCCGCTGCCGTTGCGCGTGGTGTTGCCGAACGTCGCGGGCGCGGGCTGCGCGAACGCCGATGTGCTGAAGTACTGCTGCCCTGGGCCGAAGTTGCCCAGCACCTCGGGCGTTCCCACTCGGTCGGCATACAAGGTGTTGCCCGGAGCGCGCAGGAGCGCGCCATCAGCCGTCACGCTGAGCGGCGTGCCGCTCATCAGGCTCAGCAGACCGGAGACCTGCCAACCGCCGAGGGCGTGTCGCAAGATGGCGTTCTCCGACTCGCGGAAGAACGGCAGCCCAGCCACGAAGCTCGACACCCACGTGTGCCGGCGATCGAAGCCGGTCAGCCCATAGCTGCGTTCCATATCGGCCGGGGTGGCAATGCCGCCATTGTCGTCGGCGAAGTTGCGCCCGCGGCCCAGCGTGTAGCTGTTGGTGATGAGGACCCCGTTCCGGAAGCGGCGGTCAATCTTCGCCTGCAGCGAGTGGTAGTCGCTGCGCCCGCTCGTCCAGCTGGGCACATCCGCCGTGCGCCCGAACGCATCGAACAACGGCCGTCCCCGCTGATCCAGCCCGAGCACCGTGGCGGCATTTCGATTGATGGAGTAGATGATGTCCACCCCACGATTGCCGACGTACGCCGCTTCGCCCGTGAAACCCCACGGAAGTTCGCGCTGATACGCCAGATTCCACGAGTGCAGGACGCCTTCTCCGAGATCCTGCGGGACGTTGAAGAGACCGGAATTCCTAAGAAACGGCTGATCCACCGGCACGACGCCACTGGCGGGAATCGCCACCTCGCCCAGCGTCGTGAATCCGGTCGACAGGCGCCCCGCACTCTGGAAGGCGTTGGCAGCCTGCTGGATGACGTTGCCCCTGGTCGGGTAATTGAAGGCGTACGAGTTATCAGGAAACGGCGTGGTCGTCGCGCCGTAGCCCAAGCGAATCACATCTCGGTCGGTCACGCGCCAGGACACGCCCGTTCGCGGGGCGAAATTCGTCTTGCTGGTGCGCACGCCAAGGTTGTCCGGGATGTCCCCAAAGCCTGAGACTTGCAAGGTGTTGTTCGACAGGTCGTAGTTCGACAGCCCACCCTGCGTGACGATGCCGACCAGCGGCGTGTAGTACTCGTAACGCAGGCCGAGGTCCACCGTGACTCGCGGGGACACCTGCCACTTGTCGTGGACGAAGGCGAAGTACTGATTGTGGCGCGTCCCCGGCTCGTCGATGATCGGCACATCGCGGCGAATGTCGTTGGGGTAATCCAGCAGGAACGAGGCCAACGAGTTGGCGGGGTTGTTGCGAATCGACGTCGGGTCAGCAGGGCGAGACGTGCCGGATCCGTTGAAGTTGAACGTGCCCCGCGGTCCGCCGAAGCTCTGCGTCTGCAGCAGGAAGTCACGATTGCGCCGCCAATCGCCACCCACCTTCACCGAGTGATCGCCGACCAACTTGGTGATGACCGTCGAGATGTTGGTGGTCGTCTCGCCGCGGTCCCACGGCATCGAGTTCGAGAACCCGACGACCGGATTGCTGTAGCCCTGAATCGACATCGACGAGATGCCGCTGGTGTACTCGTTCAGGTTCACGCCGGGGATACCGAGGTCCTGGGCGGTCGTGAGTCCGACTCCCTGCGCGATGGCTTCGTTGTGGTACCACGTGACGCCGGCGCGCACTTCCATGATGAGCGTGTTGGTCCAAGTGCGCGTCCACGACGTTGCCGAGCTGATGGTGTCCTGGATGCCGGTGCCGGCGAACCCGCCGTTGGCTGGCCCGCCGACGTCGCCATACGGCGAGGGGTCGAACACGGTCGGACGTGAATAACTGAAGCGCGGCGAAATCTGGTCCCGGTTGCTCGCCTGCCAGTTGACCTTTACGTCGAAACTGTCAGTGCGGCGCTCACGCACCGTGGTGGCTTCGTAGTTCGGCTGCCCAATCGGCTGGCCGGCCAGGTTGGGCAGGGGCACCCGCTGCAGGATGGCCAGCGCGATCGGGCTGAGCCGAGACACCGGCACCTGATTGTTGGCAAATGCACTCCGATCGTTTCCAGTGCCGTCGCCAGTCAACGGATCGTAGATGGTCGTGTTGCCCACGCTGCTGAAATCGCCGTTCCGCCACTCGGCCGGGGGCACGAAGAACCGGAACACCTTGCCCAGATTGTCGTTGGTGCGCTGGTAGTCGCCGAAATAGAACAGCCTGTCGCGGCGAATCGGGCCGCCCAGCGTGAAGCCGAACTGGTTGTACGTCGTGTCTGGTTTGCTTTGCGCGAAATAGCCTTTGGCGTTGAGCGCGTCGTTGCCATGGAACCAGAACGCGCTCCCGCGGAGGTTGTTGGTGCCCGATTTCAGCGTGACGTTGGTAACGGCGCCGCCTGCGCGGCCGAATTCCGCATCGAAATTGCTGGTCGTGACGGCCACCGACTCGAGCGCTTCTGCTGAAGGAATCAGCACCGTGAGCAGCCCCGTCTTGTGATTGTTGTCCACGCCCTCGATTTGCACGTTGTTGCTGAGGCGGCTCTGGCCGTTGATCTTGCTTTCGAGGCTGTCCTGCGGGTTGAAGAACTCCGAGTGGGGTCGGGAGGGTCGGGTCGCGCCAGGCACGGTCGCCCACATCCCCTGGAAGTTGCGGCCGAAGCCGAGCGGCATCGCCTGGATCTGCTGCCCCTGGATGATGCGACCCGTGTCGGTGCGGTCGGTCTGCAGCGCCGGCGCTTCGCTGGTCACGGTGAGCGTCTCGCTGAGCTCGCCCACCTCGAGTTTGAAATCGACCCGGATCGTGGAGTTGACGTCCACCTGGACGTTCTCTCGCACGGCCTTCTTGAAGCCCGACAGTTCGGATTCGACGCGGTAGACGCCGTCGCGGACGTTCGGGAATGTGTAGTTGCCCGACTCGTTGCTGACCGCGTTCTGCGCGATGTTGGTG
>JACDAO010000681.1 GCA_013695405.1 Acidobacteriota bacterium
GTATGCGCCCATCGCACCAGGGTCACGAGCCCCCAGAGTTTGAAGGCGTGATTGGCGCGCCCGGCGATGTGCTGGTCAACCAGTTGCTGCACCGCGCCTGGCCGAAGTTCCGGCAGCACGCGCAGGGCCTCGGGCGACAGGCTCTCGCGCAACAGCGGCTGCAGCGGTCCGCGGAACCATGCCGCCAGCGGCGCGTGGAAGCCGGCCTTCCTGCGACTGACGATCGGGTCCGGCACCAGGCCACGCATCGCGTCCTTGAAGATGACCTTGGTGTCCAGGCCCGACAGCTTCCAGGCCGGTGGGATTCGCGCGCCCAGCTCGACCAGGCGGTAGTCCAACCAGGGCGTCCGCGCTTCGAGGCCAAACGCCATCGTCATGCGGTCCACCTTGGGCAGGATCGAGTCGGCGAGAAAGGTCTTGAGGTCGACATGGAAGCAGCGATCGAGCAGATCCTCGGTGCCAGACGCGCGCGCGGCAGCCAGGAATGGCGACTCCGGCGCCTGGTCGCGGGTCGCCTCGGCGTGCACGTCCGGCTGCAGCAGACGGGCGCGTTGGTCGGCCGACGCGATGGTACGCCAGCTGTAGTGCGCGATGTCGCGCGACTCGCCGGCCCCCGCGACAAACTGCCGCAGCGCGTAGTCCGCGCTCATCTTGCCGGTCGACGCCGGTAGCGCGTCGACGATCGGGATGATCAGGCGCTCGCGCAGCCAGCGCGGCAGGCTGCGCCAGACCCGTGCCAGCCGATCGGCCTGGTAGACGCTGTAGCCGCCGAAGACCTCGTCACCGCCGTCGCCGGACAGCACGACGGTGACGTGCTCGCGGGTCGCTCTGGCAAGCATGTACATCGGCACCATCGAGATGTCGGCCACCGGCGCATCGGCGTGCCAGACGATGCGGTCGAGGGTCGCCGGCACGTCGGCCGCCCGGCACACCACCTCGTGATGCTGCAGGTCGTAGGTGCGAGCGACCAGCGCGGCGTAGGGCCCCTCGTCGAATGACGTCTCGTCGAAGCGGACGCTGAAGGTGTGCAGGGGCCCGGCATGGCGCGGCCGCATGAAGTGGACGATCGCCGACGAGTCCAGCCCGCCACTGAGGAAGGCGCCGAGCGGCACGTCCGAGACCAGCCGCAGCCGCACCGCGTCGTCGCACAGGGTGCGGATCCGCTCGACCGTCTCAGCGCGGTCGGTCAGGCGATCGACTCCGAAGCGCACGTCCCAGTACGGCTCGAGGGCATGCCCGTTCGCGGTCGCCGACAGGATGTGACCGGGCGGCAGTTGCTGGATCTCCCGCCAGATGGTGCGGGGCCCGGGCACGTAGTTCAACGCCAGGAAGGCGTCGAGCGCGACCGGGTCGAGGGTGCGGGTCATGCCCGGCACCGCCAGCAGCGCCTTGATCTCGGAGCCGAAGATCAGGCGGCCCGCCTGCCAGGCGTAGTACAGCGGCTTGACCCCGAGCCGGTCGCGCACCAACCACAGCCGGCGGTCACGCGCCTGCCAGACCGCAAAGGCGAACATGCCGTTGAAGCGGGTCACCGCCTGCGCGCCCCACTCCTCCCACGCGTGCGCGATCACCTCCGTGTCGGTGCGAGAACGGAACTGGTGGCCGCGCCCGATCAACTCGTCCCTGATCTCCGCGAAGTTGTAGATCTCGCCGTTGTAGCAGACCTGGATGCCGTCGTCCTCGGAGCCGATCGGTTGTCGTCCCGCAGCCGACACATCGATGACGCTGAGACGACGATGCGCCAGGCCGAGCCCGGCGTCGGTCCAGAAGCCGTCAGCATCCGGGCCGCGATGCCGGAGCGCGGCGGCCATGGCAGTCAGCGACGCCTGCTCGACCGGTGCGTCACGACGATCCCACACGCCTGCGATGCCGCACACCGTGACTGCTCGCGCTCTCCGTTTCGCCGTCCATTCGGCGGGGTGATGGTATCAGAGCGATCTCTGCCCTGCCGGCGGCGGTTTTAACGCGTTGGAAACAGCCCCGTGCACCGCGGGTCACACCGGGTCCCTACGCTCGGTGGTCGGAGGGGCGCGTCGCGCACCTGCCCGAGTTCCCCTTACCCGTTCGAGGATTCCCATGACCTTGCGTCACCTGGCCTGGTCGGTCTGGCTTACCAGCTTCCCGCTGACGGTTGCGATCGGCGGACTCTCGCCAATGCCTGCGCACGCGCAAGCCGCGAAGGTCCGTGTCACCGGCCGTGTGCTGGATCAACAGAACACCGTGCCTCTGCCAGGCGTTCCGGTAGAAGTGGTCGGGACGACCGAGGTGGTCTACACCGATGTGGATGGGCGATATGCGCTCGACCTCGCGTCCGGCGAGCATCAGCTGAAGGTATCGCTCGGTGGCTACCAGGACCGGACCATCCGCGTCACAGCCGCACCTGGCGAACCGGTGACCGCCGATGTCGGTCTCGCCATGGCGGGCTTTGCCGAAGAGGTGACGGTGCAGGCCGACGTGACCGACGCCAATTCGTCCACTGCCGAGGCGCAACTGCTCGAGCGCAAACGCTCGGCGATGGTGTCGGACAACATCGGCGCGTCGGAGATGCGCGCCAACAACGACAACAGCGCGGCCTCCGGCATGCAGCGGGTGACCGGCATCTCGGTGGTCGGCGACGGCTACGTGTTCGTCCGCGGGCTCGGCGAACGCTACAGCAGCACCACGCTTGGCGGCGTGTCGCTGCCGACGACCGAGCCCGAGCGGCGCGTCGTTCCGCTGGATCTCTTCCCAGCCGGCCTGATCGACAACGTCAAGGTGGCCAAGACCTATTCGCCTGACCAGAGCGCAGAGTTCGCCGGGGGCCTGGTGCAGATTGAAGCTCTGAAGTTCCCATCGCGCCCGGTGCTGGATGTGTCGGTGGGCTTCGGCTTCAATGACCAGACCACGGGCGAGAGCATCCTCGGCTATCGCGGTGGCAGCAGCGACTACTGGGGTCTGGGGATTGGCGCCCGCGAGCTGCCGAGCGCCATCCCCAACGCCCGCGTCATCCGCGGCGCTGGCCGTTTCACGCCCGATGTCGGCTTCACCCAGGCGCAGCTCGAGACCCTGGGTGAGACGTTCGACAACAACTGGTCGCTCGAACAGCGAAACGGCGATCCGAACCAGAACTTCGGCATGGTCTTCGGCAACCGGTTCGGCAAGCTGGGCGTGGTGGCGAGCCTGTCGCAGAACTACCGGGAGCAGTACAACACCGACAACCAGATCACGTACGTGGTCGGGCAGAACAACCAGCTCGAGAACTTCGTGGACTACGACTTCGAGTACGCCACCAGGCGTTCCACGACCGGCGCGGTGGGCAACGTGTCGTACCAGTTCACGCCGACCCAGCGGGTGTCGTTCGAGAACTTCCTGACGCACAGCGGCAAGGATGAAGCGCGGTTCTACTCCGGCTTCAATGGCGAGGCGGCACGGTTCCAGCGCGCCACGCGCCTGTTCTGGATCGAGGAGAACATCCTCACCAACAGCCTGACCGGCGACCACTTCTTCGCGGCACTGGGTAACAGCCGTGTCGATTGGCGCGTGGGGTACGGGCGCGCCGATCGTGACGAACCCGATCTGCGCGAGACCATCTACCAGGCGATCAGCAACCGGTTCGAGTTCGCCGACCTGTCGCAGAGCGGGTTCCGGATGTTCAACACGCTGGACGACACCACCGTGGACGGCGGCGTCAACTGGTCCATTCTCAGCAACGCCGGCGGACGACCCGTGCAGTTCAAGGTCGGCGCCTCGTATCTGGAGCGCGAACGCGACTTCTCGTCGCGTCGGTTTCGCTTCGTGCCGCTCAACCTCACGGGGCTGGACCTGACGGCCCCTCCGGAAGTCCTCCTGTCGGCCAGCAACATCAGCCCCAGTCGATTCGAACTGAAGGAAGAGACACGCGCCACCGACTTCTACGATGCCGCGCAGACCATCGCCGCCGGTTACGGCATGGTGGACGTGGCGTTCACGCCGCGCGTGCGGTTCATCGGCGGTGTGCGCGTGGAGCAGTTCCAGCAGGAGGTCAACACGCGTGACTTGTTCAGCCTGTCGTTCGCCCCGGAGGTGATCCAGGCCCGCCTCGACCAGACCAACCTGTTCCCCTCGGCCAATCTGGTCTACGCGGTGACGCCGGCCGCAAACCTTCGCATCGGGTTCAGCCAGACCGCCAACCGCCCGGAGTTCCGGGAACTGGCGCCGTTCGAGTTCACCGACGTGGTCGGTGGCCGGGCCTCGGTCGGCAACCCGGAGCTCGAACAGGCGCTGATCCGCAACGTGGACGTGCGCTACGAGGTGTTCCCCCGCGCCGAAGAGGTGTTGGCCGTGAGTTTTTTCTACAAGAACTTCGACTCGCCGATCGAGCGCATCCTCGAGCCCACCGCCAACATCCGCACCTCGTACACCAACGCTGACGGCGCGCGCAACATCGGCATCGAGCTCGAAGCACGCAAGCGGCTCACAGAGTGGTTCTTCGTGGGCGGCAACTACTCGTTCATCGACTCGAGCGTGACGCTCAGCCCGCAGGCCGCACAGGTGCAGACCTCGCTCGAACGCGCGTTGGCCGGTCAGTCCCGCAACCTCGCCAACCTGATGGCCGAAGTGCGCATCGGTGCGTCGTCCAGCGCGCGCGTGCTCTACAACTTCGTCGGCGAGCGCATCACCGACGTGGGCGCGTCTGGCCTTCCGGACATCAGCCAGGTCGGCCGCAACCAGCTGGACCTGGTGTACTCGCAGCGCCTCTTCCAAAAACTCACGCTGCGCCTGAGCGCCGACAACCTCACCAACGACGCGTACGAGTTCACGCAGGGCGACCTGCGTCAGCGCTACTTCGAACTCGGCCGAACGTTCTCGGTGACCTTCGGCTTCACGGCCTTTTGAGGAGAATCATGAATAGAACACTTCGCGCGGTGACTCTCAGCCTTGCCAGCGGACTGCTGGCGCTGACCCAGTCCACCGCCTTGCTGCACGCACAACAGGTCCTCGGCCCGGCATATACGGTGCCCGGTGTCGACAGGCCGATTCGCATCATCCAGGGCCGGCTGACCACGACACTGAACCTGACCAACGACCACTACTATGTGCTGCGCGGCGCGGTCTTCGTCGAGAGCGGCGGGGTGCTCAACATCCAGGCGGGCACCAGCGTCGCGGGCGAGCTCGCCACCTTGGGCACACTGATCGTCTCCCGTGGCGGCCGGATCAACGCCACGGGCACGGCCACCCAGCCCGTCGTGTTCACCTCGGATCAAGCCGTCGGGAACCGCAACCGCGGTGACTGGGGCGGACTCATCATCAACGGCCGCGCGCCGCTCAACGTGCCTGGTGGTGTGGCCTTCGGCGAAGGCGACACGGGCGAGTACGGCGGCACCGACCCGAACGACAACAGCGGCATTCTGCGGTACGTGCGCGTCGAGTTCGCGGGCATCGAGTTCAGCCCGGACAACGAGTTGAACGGGATCGCCTTTCAGGGCGTGGGTCGCGGCACCAGCGTGGACTACGTGCACGTGAAGATGAACCGCGACGACGGCGTCGAGTTCTTCGGCGGCACCGTCGATGCCCGGCACGTCGTCTTGACGGGAATCCGCGACGACAACCTGGACTGGACATTCGGCTGGACGGGCCGTGTGCAGTACCTGGTGGCGCAGCAGCGCGGCGACGACGCCGACCACGGCATCGAGGC
>JACDAO010000715.1 GCA_013695405.1 Acidobacteriota bacterium
GCCATGACGTCAAGCGGCGCGTCCGGATGCCGGTTGCGCCACCCGACTGGTCGCGGGTTGACGCCGCCAATCTCGACCATCCCTCGCTGTACATCAACCGCGAGCTGAGCTGGCTGGAGTTCAACCAGCGCGTGCTCGATCAGGCCCTGGACGACGCCCATCCGCTGCTCGAGCGGGTCAAGTTCCTCGCGATCGCGGCAACCAACCTGGACGAGTTCTTCATGGTGCGGGTCGCCACCCTGCTCAAGAAGTTCCGGGCCGGGATCGAAGACGTCAGCCCTGATGGCCTCAACACCGAACAGCAGCTGACCGCGACCCGCGACCGGGCTCGCGCCATGATGGGCGCCCTCACCTCGTGCTGGTGCCACAAGCTGCGGCCGAGGCTGGCCGAGCACGGCGTGCACCTGCTCGAGCCGGCGATGTACACGCCGGAGATCGCCGAGTACCTGACCGGGTACTTCCACAGCGAGGTGCTGCCGGTGCTGACCCCACTGGCGTTCGACCCCGGCCATCCGTTCCCGTACATCTCGAACCTGAGTCGGAACCTGGCCGTGGTGGTGCGCCACAGCGGCAGGACCAAGTTCGCGCGCGTCAAGATCCCCGACGGCCTCGATCGCTTCATCCCGCTGCCGGCGGCGCTGTCACCCCAGCGTGGTCAGAGTTTCGTGTTCCTCGAGGACGTGGTCGCCGCCAACGTCCAGCAGCTGTTTCCCGGCACCGACCTGCAGACCGCGCACCTGTTCCGCATCATCCGCGATACCGACATCGTGATCCAGGAGGACGAGGCCGACGACCTGCTGGAAACCGTCGATCGCAGCCTCAAGCAGCTCCGCTACGGTGCGCTCTGCCTGCTCGAGGTGAACGACGCGATGCCGCGGCGGGTGCTGAACATCCTGGTCGAGAACTTCGAGATCGACGAGGACGTGGTGGTCCGCACCGCCGATCGCATGGACTACGGCGACTGGCAACAGTTGACGCGCCTGCACCTGCCCCAGCTCAAGGATCCGCCGTTCTCGGCGCGCGTGTTGTGGACCGGCGCCAGCGAGTTGTTCGACGACCTGCGCGAGGAAGACGTGTTGGTGCACCATCCGTTCGACTCGTTCGCCTCGGTCGAGTCGTTCGTCAAGGCGGCAATCGACGACCCGCAAGTGGTCGCGATCAAGATGACCTTGTACCGGATCGGCGCCAACTCCCCGCTGGTCGACCTGCTGATCGAGGCCGCCGAACAGGGCAAGCAGGTCGCGGTGCTGGTCGAACTGAAGGCGCGCTTCGACGAGCGCAACAACATCGCCTGGGCGACGCGCATGGAGGCGGCCGGCATCCACGTGGTCTACGGCCTGGTCAGCCTGAAGACCCACGCCAAGCTGTGTCTGGTCGTCCGCAAGGAACCAGACGGCATCCGCCGCTACGCGCACATCGGCACCGGCAACTACAACCGGCAGACCTCGCAGGTCTACACCGACATTGGCCTGTTCACCTCGGCCCCGGAGCTGATTGACGACATCTCGGAAGTATTCAATTACCTGACCGGCTACTCGAGCAAGAAATCGTACGGACAGTTGCTGGTGGCGCCGGTGGCGCTGCGGACGCAGCTCAAGGCGCTGATCGATCGCGAGTGCGAGCACCAGCGGGCTGGCCGGCCGGCCCACCTGATCTTCAAGAACAACGCGATTGCCGATCCCGGGATGATCCGGACGATCTACAAGGCGAGCCAGTGCGGCGTGCGGATCGATCTGATCGTGCGCGGCGTGTGCTGCCTGCGCCCGGGCATCCCGGGCATCTCGGACACCATCACCGTGCGGTCGATCGTCGGCCGCTTCCTCGAGCACTCGCGCATCTACCACTTCGAGAACGGCGGCCACCCGGAGGTCTACATCGGCAGTGCCGACCTGATGGAGCGCAACCTCGATCGGCGCGTCGAGGTGCTCTGTCCGGTGCACCAGCCGGATCTGCGGGCGCACCTGCGCGACGTGATCCTCGAGACCCTGCTGGCCGATACCGATCGGGTGCGGCAACTCCACACGGATGGATCGTACGCGCCGGTCGCCAGCGCCGCTGACGTGCGCCTGAACGCGCAGCAGCAGCTGCTGGAGGTCTACTCCTCCCTGTCGTCCTCCACGCTCTAGGAGTACGCCGAACGTTGACCTTCCAGGCGCCGGACGCCTTCCGACCGATGGTCTTCGAGGACACCAGCGATGCCACGTGACCGGGACGGCGCCGGACAGCTTGAGCGGATCGCGCGCCAACTCGCCGAGGCCGACGCCCGCCTGCTGCGGCTCGCCGCATCCTGCACCGACCGCGCGTGGACCAGCCGTCCTCCGTCGGGCGGCTGGTCGCCCTCCGAGTGCGTGCAGCACCTCGTCCTGTCGGTCGACGCGCTGTTGCCGCGGGTGGACGCGGCGATGCGCGACGGCCGCGATGGGCAGGTGGTGGGGGCCGGGCCCTTCACAGCCGGACTGCTCGGCCGCGTCCTGCTGTGGGCCATCGAGCCCCCATATCGCATTCGCACCCGCACGGGCGAGGCGTTCGAGCCGGCGGCGGCTCGCTCGCCGTCCGACGACGTGGCCGCCTTGTTGGCACGGCACGCGGCGGTGCGGGAGCAGCTGGTCGCGGCTCAGGATCTGGCGCTCGACCGGCTGACGATCGTCTCGCCGTTCGCCGCGCGGGTTCGCTACAACCTGTACGTGGCACTGGCGCTGGTGCCAACGCACGCGCGACGCCATCTCTGGCAGGCCGAACGCGCCAGCGGGGTCGCCGGCGACGCGTGCCGCTGACGCTGCTCACTGCGGACGGTAACGCCCTGGGACACGGCTTGCTCTGAAGCTGGTCCTTCCCTTGCAGTGACCAGGCGCGACGCGCCGGATGCACCTCGGAACTGGCGCGCGCGCCACATCATGCATCGTCACGTCCTCGTTGAATCTTCACAGATGTACTCCGCGCAGACACCCGCTGCATGGACGCGCAGGTGCTTGTCCCACGGTGCCGCGCTCGTACTGGCGCTGATCAGCGTCGCCGGGTGCGGTTCCTCGTCCAACCAGGTCACCGCGCCGACCTCGCTGACGCGCTGCGCGGTCAACCTGGCCGTCGAGCCCGGGACCGTTCTGGCCACTGGTGGCGTCGGGACCGTCAACGTCGGCGTCAACCGCGAGTGCGCCTGGGAAGCGCAGGCCGGCGCGGAGTGGGTGGTCCTGACGTCTGCCCGCAGCGGCCAGGGCAATGCGACGCTGTCGTACACCGTGGCCCCCAACCCGCTGATCACCGCGCGGCGCGCGGTAATCAGCGTCAACGACAGCAGGGTCGACGTGACGCAGGCGGCCGCAGCGTGCGCCTACACCCTCGACAGTCAAGGCCGGGCCTTCGGCGCCGGCGGCGGCAGCGACCGCGTCGAGGTGCGAACGCAGGCCGGCTGCGCCTGGACCGCACAGAGCGGGGC
>JACDAO010000719.1 GCA_013695405.1 Acidobacteriota bacterium
GCCCCGCTCGACGCCGATGCCGCGGCCCGGGCGCTCGACACCATCGAGCGCAACCTGCGCCAGCAGACACAGCTGATCAACGACATGCTCGACGTCTCGCGCATCGTCACCGGCAAGCTGGTCTTCCATCTCACCACGCTGCCGCTGGTGAGTGTGGTCCGCGAGACCATCGACGAACTGCGGCCGCAGGCCGAGGCCAAGACCGTGCGCGTCGACGTCACCACGACCGGCGACCTGTTCGTCGTCGCCGACCGCGAACGGGTCCGGCAGGTGGTGTCGAACCTGTTCACCAACGCCGTCAAGTTCACCCCGCCCGGCGGGGCGGTCTCGATCACCTGTCGCGAGCACCAGGGCTCGGCGCGCCTCGAGGTGCGCGACACCGGTCTCGGCATCGCGGCCGATCAACTGCCGCGCATCTTCGAGCGATTCCGCCAGGCCGACACCAGCCTGACCCGGGAGCACGAAGGCCTCGGGCTGGGGCTGTCGATCACCAGGTACATCGTCAATCACCTCGGCGGCTCGATCGAGGCCGACAGCGACGGACCGGGACGCGGCTCGTGCTTCTCGGTACAGTTTCCGCTGGCGGCCGGCGTCCACGCCGCAGCCGTGCCGGTGGCGGCCTCGTCTCGGCCGGCCTCGTCGCGCCGATTGGCCGGGCTCGACCTGCTGGTGGTCGACGACCACCTCGACACCGTCGAACTGGTCGCGTTCGTGTTGCGGCGGCAAGGCGCGCTGGTGCGCACCGCAGCGTCGGCACCGGAAGCGTTGGCAGCGATCGCGGCGCACCCGGCGCAGGTGCTGGTCACGGACCTGAGCATGCCCGGGATGGACGGCTTCGCGCTGCTGGCGCAGGTTCGGGCCCTGCCCGACGGCGCCGCCGTGCATGCCATTGCCCTCAGCGGGCTGGCCCGTCCCGACGACCGACGGCGGGCCCTGGCGGCCGGCTTCTCGGCTCATCTCGCCAAGCCGATCGAACCCGCCACCCTGGTGGACGCGGTCGAGCGGCTCACCGCCGATCCCGCACTCGGGCAGGCCGCGCCGTCGTGAGGTAGCATGACCACCGCAGTCCATACTTGTCAGTGTTCTCGTCCGGAAAGGATCCTGCTGCATGACACGTCGAACCCGAGCCTTGCTCCTCAGCTACAGTCTCTTGACCGCTCTGGCGTGCACGGCCGCAGTGCCAACCGCCTCGGGACCCACGCTCACAGTGCCGCAGGCGCCGGCGCAGACGCCGCAGACCGAGCGGCGACCGGACGTCATCTTCGTTCCGACCCGCGACACGGTCATCGAGGCGATGCTCAAGGCCGCCAAGGTGACGCCAGCCGACGTGGTCTACGACCTCGGCTGCGGTGACGGCCGGATCGTGGTCGCGGCCGCCAAGCTGGGCGCGCGTGCGGTCGGCATCGACATCGACCCGTTGCGAGTCAAGGAAGCCAACGACAACATCCAGAAGAACGCCGTCGCGGCCAAGGCCGAGATTCGGCAGGGCGACCTGTTCGAGGCCGACATCCGCGAAGCGACCGTCGTGACCCTCTATCTGCTGCCCAGCCTCAACGTCAAGCTGAAGCCGCGGCTGATGGAGCAGCTCCGACCCGGCACCCGGATCGTCTCGCACGACTTCGACATGGGCGACTGGAAGCCGGACGAGACGATTGCCGTCGACGGCAAGACCGTGTACTTGTGGACGATCCCGACGCGCTGAGGCCTCGGACCGTGAACTGGAGTGAACGTCATGACTCGACCATGCACCGTCGCAGTGCTCGGCCTGCTCTGTCTGCCCGCAATAGCGCTGGCCCAGGCCGCCAATCCGATGTCGGCGGCGATCCGCAGCCAGCACGACACGATCAAGGGCAACCTGGTGAAGTCAGCCGAGCAGATGTCAGAGGCTGATTACGCCTTCAAGCCGACGCCGGAGGTGCGCAGCTTCGGGGAACTGGTCGGTCACGTCGCCAACGCCAACTACGCGATTTGCGCGATGGCTCTCGGCGACAAGAGTCCTGCTGCCGCGAACATCGAGAAAACCGTCACAGGCAAGGCCGCGCTCGCCAAGGCGCTTACCGACTCGGTGGCCTTCTGCGATGGAGCGATCGCCAAGCTGACTGCCGCCAGTGCCCTCGAAGAAGTGAAGGTCTTCGGCACCACCCAACCGCGCCTCGCGGTGTTCGCCTTCAACAACTCCCATAACATGGAGCATTACGGCAACATGGTCACCTACATGCGGATGAAGGGCCTCGTTCCGCCGTCGAGCGCGCGGCCCTAGCCGGCGTCGTCCGCCCCCTCCGGTAAGCCGTCATCCCAGGCGTCGCCCCAGTCGGTCTTGCGGGCCAGACGATAGCGCGGATCGTGCCGTGTCACTGTGAGGTTCTGCGCGCCATCTGGCGTGCAGAGCCTCATCCTCACGCGCCC
>JACDAO010000741.1 GCA_013695405.1 Acidobacteriota bacterium
GCCCCGCGCGGGGCTGGCGTGCCGGGAGTCGTTGCTTTCGGGGCCGGGCGCGGCTGCGTCGTCCCGGGCGCCGGCCACGCCAGCGCCACGATCAGCGCCAGCCCCCCGACGATCTGCTGCGCCTTCGACCTGGTCGTGTCCATCGCTAGACCTGCTCCTCCACCGCCAGGTGCGACCGATCGAGCTTCAAGGCGAGTTGGAGATAGGCCTCCGGGTCCTTGGGGAACTGGATCGGGTAGGTGCCGGTGTAGCACGAGGTGCAGTACGAGCTGTGATCCGGAGTCACCGAGCGGAGCATGCCGTCCAGACTGAGGTAGGCCAGCGAATCGGCGTCCAGATAGGTGCGGATCTCCTCGAGCGTGTGAGTCGCGGCGATCAACTCGGAGCGCCGCGGTGTGTCGACGCCGTAGAAGCACGGCGAGATGGTCGGCGGACAACTGATCCGCATGTGCACTTCGCGGGCGCCGGCGGCCTTGACCATGCGGACGATCTTGCGGCTGGTGGTGCCACGTATGATCGAGTCGTCGACCAGGATCACGCGACGTCCTTCGAGGATGCTCCTGACCGGGTTCAGCTTGACGCGCACGCCGAAGTGGCGAATCGACTGCTGCGGCTGGATGAAGGTGCGGCCGACATAGTGGTTGCGGATCAAGCCCATCCGCATCGGGATGCCCGACATCTCCGAGAAGCCGATCGCCGCGCAGACGCCGGAGTCGGGGATCGGCACGACCACGTCGGCCCCGACCAGCGACTCCTCGCCCAGCCGCCGTCCCATCGCGGTGCGGGCTTCGTTGACGCTCCGACCGAAGACGTAGCTGTCGGGCCGCGCGAAGTACACGTGCTCGAAGACGCAATGGGCACGCTTGGCCGGCGGGAACGGCTTGAACGACTGCATGCCGGCGGCGGTGATCACCACCACCTCGCCGGGTTCGACGTCACGCAGGTAGGTGGCGCCGATCAGATCGAGCGCGCAGGTCTCCGAACAGGCGATCCAGGCGTCGCCGAGCCGACCGAGCGCGAGCGGCCGGAAGCCGTGCGGGTCGCGGGCGACGATCAGCCGATCGGGCGAGAGCATCAGGATCGAGTAGGCGCCCTGCACCTGCGCCAGCGACTCGATCACCGCCTGCTCGGGTGAGGCGGCCGGCGAGCGTGCGAACAGGTGCAGCACCACTTCGGTGTCGCTGCTGGTCTGGAAGATCGATCCGCGCGACACCAGCTCACGGCGGATCTCGCCAGCGTTGACGATGTTGCCGTTGTGGCAGATCGACATCTGCCCGTGGACGCAGTCGATCAGGAACGGCTGGGCGTTCTCGATCCGGCTCTCACCGGCGGTCGAGTAGCGGGTGTGCCCGATCGCGCTGCGGCCGGTCAGGCCCGACAGCGTCCGGTCGTCGAAGATGTCGGCGACGTAGCCCATCCCGCGGGCCACCGTCACGGTGTGCCCGTCGGCCGAGGCAATCCCCGCGCTCTCCTGGCCGCGGTGTTGCAAGGCGTACAGGCCGAGGTAGGTCAGGTTGGCCGCTTCGGGATGACCGAAGATGCCGAACACGCCGCATTCTTCCTTGAGCTCGTCCACGCGCCCTCCCTGCGTGTCGTTCAGCGCTGGGGAGTCGCGAGCGCCTGTTCGAGCGCTCCGCTCCAGATCTGCTGCAACTCGTCCACCGGCGCCACCAGCGCGTCCTGCCCGTCGATCCGCACCACCAGCCGGGCGCTGCCAGTGCTGCCGATCACGCGGCAGGCCACGCCCGCCGCACTACTCCGGTCGAGCACCTCGGCGACGTGCTCGGGTGCCACGCCCAGCACGACCCGACCCGCCGACTCGCTGAACAGCGTGGCATGCGCGGCCGGAACGCCGGCAATGCCCGGCACGCTCTCGAGGTCGACTGTTGCGCCGACCGCGACCGCCTCGCCGAACGTGCATTCGGCCAGCGTCACGGCCAGGCCACCCTCGCTGCAATCGTGGGCCGAGGCCACCAGTCGGCCCTGGATCAGCGCCGGCAGCAGCACCTGCAGCGCGTGCTCGAGCGACAGGTCGAGGGCCGGTGGCAGGCCGCGCACCTGGCCGTGGATCTGGTGGAGATATTCGCTGGCGCCCAGCTCGCCACGGGTCTCGCCGAGCAACACGATCTTCAGACCGTCGGAGGGGAACGCCTGGCCGATGACGGTCGAGACGTCCTCGAGCAGGCCGACCACGCCGAGCACCGGGGTCGGATAGATGGCCTGGCCGGCGGTTTCGTTGTACAGGCTGACGTTGCCGCCGGTGATGGGAATGCCGAAGGCGCGGCAGGCCTCGCCGATGCCCTCGACGGCTTGGACGAACTGCCACATGATCTCGGGGCGTTCCGGGTTGCCGAAGTTGAGGTTGTTGCTGGCCCCGATCGGCACGGCACCGGCGCACGCGACGTTGCGCGCCGCCTCGGCGACCGCCAGCATCGCGCCACGGCGCGGGTCGGTCTGCCCGTACCGGCCGTTGCCGTCGAGTGACATCGCCAGACCGCGGTTGGTGCCCTTGACCCGCACGACCGGCGTGCCCTGACCGGCCAAGCACAGCGTGTTGGTGCGCACCATGTGATCGTACTGCCGATAGATCCAGCGCTTGCTGGCGATGCTCGGCGTTGCCAGCAGACGGCGCAGCACCGCGATCGCGTCGGGGAACACCCCGAAATGCGAGGCGTCGAGGCGCTGCCGGTCGTCGAGCCACTCGGGACGGATGGCAGGACGATCGTAGAGCGGCGCCTCGTCGGCCAGCGCCCGCGCCGGGACGTCGGCGACCACCGTGCCGCGCTCACGCACCACCACCCGGCCGTTGGCGGTGACCTGCCCGATCCGCACTGCGTGCAGGTCCCACTTCTCGAAGATGCGCTCGACGATGGCCTCGCGCCCGGCGTGGACCACGAACAGCATGCGTTCCTGCGACTCGGACAGCATGATCTCGTAAGGCGTCATGCCGGTCTCGCGCTGCGGCACCAGCGTGACCTCGACATCCATCCCGAGCTGTCCGCGCGCGCTCATCTCCGAGGTGGCACATGACAGACCGGCGGCGCCCATGTCCTGCAGCCCGACCAGCGCGCCAGTCTGCAGTACCTCGAGGCACGCCTCGAGCAGCAGCTTCTCCATGAACGGGTCACCGACCTGGACCGCCGGCCGCTTCTCCGCCGAGGCGTCGTCGAACTCGGCTGAGGCCATGGTCGCGCCGTGGATGCCGTCGCGGCCGGTGCTGGCGCCGACGTAGTAGACCGGGTTGCCCACGCC
>JACDAO010000742.1 GCA_013695405.1 Acidobacteriota bacterium
CGCTCCCCACCGAGACCGTCTACGGCCTGGGCGCCGATGCCGCCAATCGCGAGGCGGTCGGCCGCATCTTCGCACTCAAGGGCCGGCCGTCGACGCATCCGCTGATCGTCCACCTGGCCGGCGTCGAGGCCGTGCCGCACTGGTGCCGTGACTGGCCGGTGGCGGCGCAGGCACTCGCCGCGAACTTCTGGCCCGGGCCGCTGACGCTGGTGCTGCGCCGTGCCGCTACCGTGCCCGAGGTGGTCACCGCCGGTCAGGACACAGTGGCCCTTCGTGTGCCCGCACATGCGCTCGCACTGGAGTTGTTGACCGCGTTCGGCGGAGGCGTCGCCGCGCCGTCCGCCAACCGCTACGGCCGCATCAGTCCGACCACGGCGCAACATGTGCGCGACGACCTCGGCGATGCGGTGGCGGTGATCCTCGACGGCGGCCCCTGCGAGGTCGGCCTCGAGTCGACGATCGTCGCCTGCCTCGACGGACGGGTCACGCTGCTCCGGCCCGGCCGCTTGACCCGGACCGACATCGCGGCGGTCGTCGGTGCGGTGCACGCGCCCGATGCCGCGGCACCGCGCGTGCCGGGCAGCCTGCGGTCGCACTACGCCCCGCGCACGCCGGTTCGCCTGCTCGACAGCGAGGTCCTCGACGTCGTCCATCGGCAGCACCAGGACGAGCGGCACACGGCGGTGGTCCTGGCCCTACGATCAGCACCTGCCGGAATCGCCGGTCATACCTGGATCCAGGCTTCCGGCGACGCCCGGCGCTACGGGCACGACCTCTATGCCAACCTGCGTACGCTGGACCTGCAGGGCGCCGCCGTCGTGCTGGTGGAACGGCCGCCGGCCGGCGACGAGTGGGCGGCGGTGCTCGACCGCCTGACCCGGGCGGCCAGCGACGCGGCCGACGACGCGACGCCTGGACCTGCGCCAAATGCCGAGGCGCCGTGAGGCCTGACGACGGGACCGACGTGCCGCTGATTGCAGCGCCGCGGCCGGCGCGCCGATTCCCACAGGGTCGTGACATCGTCATCCCCGGAGCGTCGGTCGTGCACACGTGCGCTCTGGCGCTGGCACGCTGTGGCCCTGCTGCTGGTCGCTGGCCTGGTGGCGACGCCGGCCGCGGCACTGTCGCCTGACCGGCGGCTGACGCAGTACGTTCGCACGCAGTGGAACACCAGCGACGGCCTGCCGCAGAACTCGCTGCACGCGATTCTCCAGACCCGCGATGGCTACCTGTGGATTGGCACCGATGCCGGGCTGGCGCGGTTCGACGGCGTGCGATTTACCAACTTCGATCGCCGCACCACCCCTGTGCTGACCGGCTTGAGCATCCGCGCACTGGCCGAGGGGCCTGACGGCAGCCTGTGGATCGGCACCGAGGCGGCCGGCCTGGTGCGCTATCGCGATGGCGTGTTCACCAGTGTCGGCACCGACAGCGGCTTGCCTGCCGCGCCGGTCTTCGCCCTGCACGTCGACCGCCGCGGGGTGATCTGGGTCGGTACCTTCGGCGGCGGCCTGGCGCGCGGCGACGGCACCCGGTTCACACGCATCACCACCCGGGACGGACTGGCCCACGATCACGTCCGGTCGGTCGTCGAGGACCGTGACGGCCTGCTCTGGGTCGGCACCGACGGTGGCGGCATCAGTCGCGTCAGGCTCGACGGGCGCGTCGTGCACGACGAGCACGAGGCGCGGCTCGCGGGACGGGTCGTCTGGCCGATCCTGCAGGACCGTGCCGGCGTGATGTGGTTCGGGACGTACGCCGATGGCCTGTATCGGTGGGACCGCGGCCGGCTCACCCGCTTCGACGTCGGCGACGGCCTGCCGTCGAACAACATCTGGGCCCTGCGCGAGGACCGCGACGGCAACGTGTGGGTCGGCACCAGCCAGGGCCTGGCGAGAGGGTCCGGCGGCCGGTTCGAGCCCTTGCGGACCTCGGACAGCGTCACGCGGAGTGCCGTCCGCTGTCTGCAGGAGGACCGCGACGGCGCGCTCTGGGTCGGGACCGCCGGCGCCGGCCTGGTCCGCATCAGCGACGCGCCGTTTGCGCCGCTCGGCGTCGAGGAAGGCCTGTCGGTCGACCGCGTCTTTCCGATCCACGAAGACGGGCAGGGCGTGATCTGGCTGGGCACCGATGGCGGTGGACTGAATCGCCTGGCCAATGGGGTGGTGACGGCGGTCACCCGGCACGACGGGCTACCGAGCGACAGCGTCTGGGCGCTCGCCAGCGCGCCCGACCGGACCCTGTGGGCCGGCACCGAGGACGGACTCGGCCACCTGGCTGGTGGACGGTGGACACGCTACGCGCGACGCGACGGTCTGTCGGAAGATCGCGTCTGGGCGGTTCGGTGGCTGCGCAACGGCACGCTCCTGGTCGGCACGTTTGCCGGTCTGGACCGTCGAGTCGGCGCCAGGTTCACGCCTTTCCTGCCCGACTCGTCGTGGTTCCGCAGCGGTGTCCGCTGGATCCACGAGGACGGCGTCGGCACTGTCTGGATTGCCACCAACCGCGACGGGTTGGTCGCGCGCGATCCCAATGGCCGCCTGCGCCGCTACACCACCGCCGACGGTCTGGCCAGCAACAGCGTCCTGTCGGTGCACGAGGACGCAACCGGCACGCTGTGGGTCGGGACCCGCGGCGGATTGACCCGCGTCCGCGCCGGACGGCTGACGACGATCGGCATCGCGCAGGGCCTCGACGACAGCGTCGTCGCGCTGGTCACCGACCGGCACGGGCGCGCCTGGGCGTCGAGCGGCCGTGGCATTCTCCGGATCGCGCTGCGCGATCTCAATGCGGTGGCCGACGGCAGGCGCAACCGCGTGAGCGCGGTGGCGTATCACGAGTCGGCCGGTATCCGCAGCGACGAGGGGACGTCGGGCTCGCAGGGCGTGGTGCTGCGCAGCCGCGACGGACGCTTGTGGTTCGCCACCTTGCGTGGCGCGGTGGTGGTCGACCCGGCAGCGCTCACGACGGCCGCGCCACTGCCGGCCGTGCTCATCGAGCGCGTGGCGCTCGGCGAGCAGGGTGGCGCCGTGGCCGCGCCATTCGTCGAGGGCGCCATCAGCCTGGCCCGTGGCGTCCGCCAGATTGCCATCGAGTACACCGTGCTGTCGCTGGCCCAGAGTCGCGACGCGCGCTTTGCCTACCGCATGATCGGTGTGGACGCCGATTGGGTCGATGCCGGCACCCGGCGGGTGGCGTATTACACGTCGTTGCCGGCGCGACCCCTGCAATTCGAAGTCAGGGCCAGTGATGGCGAGGGCCGGTCGACCCGGCCGGCCACGCTGGCCGTGCACGTCACGCCATATTTCTACGAAACCTGGAGCTTCCGCGGTGTCCTTGCCCTGCTGCTCCTGGCCGTCCCGGTCGCCGCCGTGCGTTGGCGCACCGCGCACGCGCGCCATCGACAGCGGGCGCTCGAGCAATTGATTGCCGAGCGCACGCAGGACCTGCAGATGGCCAAGCTCCGCGCCGAGGAAGCGAGCCACGCCAAGGGCCAGTTTCTGGCCAACATGAGTCATGAGATACGGACGCCGATGAACGGCATCATCGGCATGACCGACCTGACGCTCGACACCCGGTTGGACCCGGTGCAGCGCGAATACCTGACCACGGTTCGCGAGTCGTCGCTGGCCCTGCTGCGGGTCATCAACGACGTTCTCGACTTCTCGAAGATCGAGGCTGGCAAGCTGCAACTCGCGCCGACGCCGATCGACGTCGGCGAATGCGTCGACGGCGTGATCCGCACACTGGCCTTCAAGGCGCAACACAAGCGGCTGTCGCTGCGCTACCACCTGTCAGCGGCGGTCCCGCGCGTGGTGATCGCCGATTCTGACCGGCTCCGTCAGGTCCTGCTCAACCTGGTCGACAACGCGCTCAAGTTCACAGCCGACGGCGGGGTCGCGCTGGAGGTCGGCGTCGAGTTGCTGACCGAGACGGTCGGCTGGCTCGAATTCACCGTCACCGACACGGGCATCGGCATCGCGGCGGCCAATCAGGCGACGATCTTCGAGGCCTTCACCCAGGCCGATGGGTCGACCAGCCGTCTCTATGGCGGCACCGGACTCGGGCTGTCGATCTCCCGGCGCCTGGTCGAGATGATGGGCGGACGGATGACCGTGCAGAGCACCCCAGGCGTCAGCACCTGCTTTCGTTTCACGATCGAGGTCGGCCTGCCCGGGACCAGCGCGTCCGCGCCACCGGTGCAGCCGGTCACAGACCTGCCGACGCTTCCGGCGCCGCCGCCACTCGACATCCTCCTGGCCGAGGACAACCCGGTCAACCAGCGGGTGGCCATGGCGGCCTTGTCCCGGGCCGGACACCGCGTCACGGTGGTGGCAGACGGGCATCGCGCGCTGGCGGCGGTCCGCGACACGCGCTTCGACGTGGTCCTGATGGACCTGCAGATGCCGGGCATGTCGGGCTTCGAGGCCACCGCCGGAATCCGCGACCGGGAGCGTCACGAGGGGTTGCCGCGGCTGCCGATCATTGCGATGACCGCCCACGCCATGGCCAGTGACGTGCAGCGCTGCTACCAGGCCGGCATGGACGGGCACATCGCCAAGCCGGTCAACGTCAACGACCTCGCGGCAGTGGTCAGCCGGCAGGTCGCGAAGGCCGCCCCAGCGCCCGACCGCTGGCCTCGCACGGCCTGAGTCCGGTCCGGCATCAACGGCCTGGTCGCCCACGACGCCGGCCGTCGGACCAGGGAGATTGTCACGCGTCCGGCCCAGCCAGGATCGAATCGGCACGCGCCGTCACCGGCAGCGTGCGGCCGCCCTCGTGGACCTGGTGCAACGCGCCGGCCCGCCACTGGCGCAACCGGTAAATGGTCGCGAACACGAAGTCGGGCGCGGCCCCGCCCTGCCCACCCACCACCTCGCCGCCGCGGCGCACGTTGTCCTGCATCCAGGCCGGCACCAGCAGGTGGTAGGGGTTGCGCTGCACTTCACCGACATGGCACGACAAGGCGGTCAGCAGGTCCGCCAGGTCAGTCGTGCTGCACTCGACCATCAGGTTGGGCGTGGCCATCGCCCCCCAGAACTCCGTTTCGACGACGTGGCAGGTGAAGTCCGGGTGCTGTCGTGCCAGCGCGTCCATCACCAAAAGATGTGTGCCGACGTGCGAGCTGTTCCAGTCGGTCTCGTGCGGGCAGAGGATCACGGCCGGGCGATGCTGCGCGAGAATCGTTGCGATGACGTCGACGCAGCCGCGCCAGTGATCGGGCTGCTCGGCCCGGGTCCTGGCGTTGATCCGCTCGAGTCCCCCTGGGACGGTCGCCACCAGTTCGATCCCGAGGTACGCGCAGGCGGCGGCCAGTTCGTCCCAGCGGCCCTCGCGACGGGCCGGATTGCTGCCTTGCGTGACGGCGACGTTGACCACACGAAAGCCGGCTTCGCGCTGCAACCGCAGCGCCAGGCTGCCGATAATGCACTCGTCGTCGGGGTGCGGCGAGAAGATCAACACCTGCGGCGCGTCGGCGGCCAGGGCCGACGCCGACAACGGTGTGGCGCCGCCGAGCGGCAACGCCTGACCGTCGCGGTGCAACCGGGCAATCGCCTCCACGTAGGTCCGATACGGGCCGACCTCGGTCATTGCGGCACCTCGGGGAGGCTGGCCGCGGCAATTGCCTGGCCGTGCCGCTTGTCCTGTTCATCAGGGACGTGGAACGCCATCGTCGCGGCCAGGTCCGGGAACTCGGCGGCCAGGACGGCGCGGGCCCCGTCGACGATGCGGTTGCCGCCGGGCCCGGAGGTGACGCGTCCGAGCACGAGCACGTGCGCGATATCGTAGAAGTCGGCGAAGTGCGCCACCCCGTACCCGAGATACGTGCCGATGGTGTCGTAGATCTGCGCGGCGCCGGGATGGCCGTCGTCCATCAACGCCTGGACCGCTTTGAGTCGGTCGGGCAGGCCCATCGCCTCCGGCACTTCGAGTCCGGCGCGCGCAATCAACCGTCCGACGCACTGCTGCGAGAAGTACTGGGAGCCGACCCCGATGTCGCCCGACCACTCGTCGGCCGGCCCGGCCGGGTTGTAGTCGACCGGCACGAAGGCCAGTTCGTTGAGCCACGAGGTGATGTTGCCGTTGCGCGTGACGTAGCCGGCGGCGGTGCTGGTGCCGAGCGCGATGCCGAGAATCGCGTTGACGCCCAGCGACATCGAGCCGGCCAGCGCCGTCACCTCGCCGTCGTTGACCACCTCGAAGGGCACGTCGTGCCAGGCCCGGCGGACCTCCAGGAACAGGTCCTTGACGCGGGCGTCGAAGATCGCCTGCGGCACGCCGCGGAACAGCGAGCCAGCCTTGACCCGGTTGTTGACGTAGACGCCAGCGGCGCTGCCGCCGATCGCGTCGACGCGCGGCAGGTGGGCGGCCGCCTTGTGCAGCGAGTCCATGATGCCGTCGAGGTGATACTGCGGGTCCGGCTTGTGGTACGGGTCCCACACGGTCTCTTCGCTGAACACGACCTGTCCGTCGATCACTGCGGCGACCTTGCGGTCGCTGCCGCCGAGGTCGAAGCCAATCCGGCAACCGCGCAGGTGCCGGCCGAGCGGGCGGGTCACGCTTCGCTCCGCCGGCAGGTCGCGGGTGTGCACCACCTCCAGCGGATGATCGAACATCCGCACGGCCACCAGGTCGGCATCGAAGCGGCCGGTGGCGGTGTCCCGGTAGTGCGCGGCGAGCGACCTGGCGAGCTCGGGAGGACCGTCGAGGTAGAGTCGCCAGCCGCCCCGCGACCAGAGCAGGAACTTGACCAGGCGCTCCAGATGCGCGGGATTGGCCCCAGCCCGCGGGTGCGCGGCGGGCAGCGCCTCGGTGTCGGTGCGAAACACCGAGCCGTCCGCCTGTTCGAGGGCCAGACGCACTGGTACCGGTGCGCCGGAGGCGTGCACCAGCGACCGCCACGCACGGGCGGCGAGCACCGCCGGCCGGAACGCCGGGTCGAGGACCGGCATGATGGTCGGAGCGACGAGCGGAAGGACGTGGTCTGTCTGCATGTCAGGACGACCCTGCGGTCGAAACGGGCAACACGATACCATCGCGTGGTCCTGTCGCAGCGAGCGCCCGCGCCTTCCGGCCGGCCGGCCGCTGCGCCCTCTCGAGGCCCGGATCCGCGCAACGCGCCGGCCCGGGAACACTGCGTGCGCACTCACTTCGTCCGTTTCGCCGTCTGCTCCGGCGTGATGCTGTTCTCGATCGTCTCCGGCCTGCGGGCTCAGGAGCCGATCGCGGCCACTCCGCCACCGCCGGCCCGCGCCACCATCGCCCAGCTCGCGTGGATTGCCGGCCCCTGGACCGGCACACTCGGCGACCGCACCATCGAGCAGCACTGGATGACCCCGCTCGGCACCTCGATGGTCGCGATGTACCGCAA
>JACDAO010000591.1 GCA_013695405.1 Acidobacteriota bacterium
GGCGGTTGGCGAGATCGGGGGCCAGCCGCCGCAGCGCGTCGTCGCTGATGCCAACGAACCCGGATCGCAGAAATGCCGCCGCCCGCAGCGCCGATTCCGGCGCCGCGAGCACGCGGACGAGCGCCACCAGGTCCTTGATCTCGTCGGAGTCGTAGAAGCCGAGGCCCTTGTAGACGTAGGACGGGATCGCGCGAGCCGACAGCGCGCGCTCGAACTCGCGATGACTCTCGCGCGACCGGAAGAGGATGGCGATGTCGCCGGGTCGGGCGCGTCGTGGGCCGTCGCTGCCGCGGTCGGTCACCAGCCCGTCGACGAGCAGTCGCTCGATTTCGGCAGCCGCCATCGCGGCGCAGGTCTCGATGTCGTCGGCGACCACCACGGCGAGCGGCGACGTGGCATTGAGACCGGTCTGATGGTCCTGTGGCAGCGGGAACCGGTCGTCGTGGCCATAGCGGAAGGCCACCGTGCCTGGTGCGGCCGGCTCCACCATCTCGACGGCAAGGTCGTTGGCGAAGGCGAGCAGATCGGGATGCGACCGGAAGCTTTGCGAGATGGCCTGGCGGACCGAGGTCGATCCGTCGAGCGCCTGCACGAAGGTCACCGCTTCGTCGAGCAACCCGACCTCCGCATCCCGGAACCGGTAGATCGATTGCTTGCGGTCGCCGACCAGGAAGATCGACGGCGGCAGCGCGCCCTCGTGGCCGAGTCCGGCGCCGTCGCCCCAGGCGCGGACCAGTGACGCGACCAGCGTCCACTGCAGGCGGCTGGTGTCCTGGAACTCGTCGACCAGCACGTGCTGGTAGCGCGACTCGAGGCGGAAGCGGCTGCGCGAGAACTCGTCCATCTGCGACAGCAGCGTCACGGCCCGCGACAGCACCTCGGAGAAGTCGAGCGCGTCGTGCAGCAGCAGGGTCTCGAGGTAGCGGCGGTGGGCGAGACGGAAGATCCGGCGGATGCCGCGCGTCAGCAGCACGTTCAGTGCGCTCTCGAAGCCTCGTCGGGCCGACGACACCGCGTCGGCGCAGACGACCAGCCCGAGGCGATGCTGCTCGTAGGTGCCCGGTGACGCGAACTCGCGCTTGCGGGCGGTCGGCACCTTGCGCGGCTTGCCGTCGCGGGTCAGCGCCCAGCGCGACACGCCGTCGAGGCCGGCACGGACTTCGGCGGGTGTCATCGGCGCGGCACCGAGCAGATCCGCGAGGTCCCTGCGCACCAGCGTCCACAGCGGCGATTCAGCGGGACCGGTGTCGATCCAGGCGGCCAACCCACCCGGCAGGTGCGCCAACCGGCCGCGCAGATCGCTCCTGAGGGCCGCCGCGGCCGACGCCTCCGACCGCGCATCGCGCACGTGCCGTCCGAGGAACTGACGCAACGCGACCGGAGCGACGAACCGGCGCTCGAGCAGCGCCCGCAGGCCCTGGGCCAGCCGCGGCAGCGGCAGCTGCGCGAACACCAGCCGGATGCCGTCGTCGTGCGCCGCGCGCTGCCGGCACTCGCGCAGCGTGCGATCGATGGCCATCTCGACCAGGCGCGCGACTTCGGTTTCGTCAGCCAGCGCGAAGCCTGGGTCGAGCCCGGCCTCGAGCGGAAACTCACGCAGCAGCGAGAAGCAGAACGCGTCGATGGTCGAGACCGCGATCTCGTGGGCCCGATCGCGCAGCACCTGCCAGACGTCCGGGTGGCGGGCGCGCAGTTCGGCGACGATGCGATCGCGCATCTCGGCGGCGGCCTTGCGCGTGAAGGTGATGGCGAGCACGTGACGCGGGTCGACCCCGGCCGCCAACAGCGCCAGGTAGCGGTCGACCAGCACGCGGGTCTTGCCGGTGCCGGCCGAGGCCTCCAGCACCACGTGGTGGCGCGGGTCGGTGGCATACGTGCGCGCCAGCTGATCGACCGGGACCGTCGGGAGGTCACTCATCGCCGACGTAGTCCTTCCGGCACACGCCCGGATACTCGCAGAACTGGCAGCGGAACGGGTTGGCGGGCCGGACCGGGAACGCGCCGGCCTCGATCTGGTCGACCGCCTCGACAAAGCTCCGCGCCTGGGCGTCGGCGTCCTCGGGCGACGTCACCGCCTGAATCCACGGGACGTCCTCGCGCAGGGCGATGAAGCCGCTGGGCGCTACCGTCGCGGTGCGACCACGATCACGCTCCTGGGCGATCACGGCGTGCACATAGACCCCGGGCTGCAGCGCGTGCTGTGGCTTGCGGCCGGTCTTGTAGTCGATCACGCGCAGGCCGCCGTCCCGGGTCCAGTCGACGCGATCGACGCGGCCGCGCAGGTGGACCGCACGCGTGCCATCGGCCGCGGGCAGGTGCACCACCTGGTCGACGTCGTGCTCGAGCGCGCGCCGCACGACATCGCCGAAGCTCTCGATCTCGGTCCGCAGCACCTTCTCGATCAGTCCGGTCGCCACCGACGAGCCGAACAACCGCACGCGCTCGAGCGGCCGGTCAGTGGGCGGCAGCGTGCGGAGGGATTGCTCGGCGACCTCGGCGAACACCTCCCGGGCTCGCGCGTGCTGGTCAGGGCCGATCGCGGTCTGGCCAAGGGCGTGCCAGCGCGCGAAGCAGGCGTGCAGCACATCGTGCACGAACAGCCCGGCATCGCGGGCCGGCAGGCCGGCCTCGTCCTCGGCGTCCTCCCGCAGGGCGAGCACGCGCGAGGCGAAGTACTGGAACGGGCACTGCAGGTATCGCTCGACCGCGGTGACGCTGTAGCGCTCGCCGACCGCCGGTCCGGTGTGCCCGATCCCCTGACGGGGGGGACGATCGAGGCGCCACGTGGCCCAGTGGCGTGACACCGGATCGAACAGCGGCGCGTCCGGCACCGGTGCGGCGGCCAGCAGCGCGTCCTCGCGCGTGACCGGCACCGCGAGGTCATCGATTGCCAGGGCCAGCAACTGGTCGCTGCCGAAGATCTGCAACTCGTCGAGGAGCGCCGACGGGCGCACCACGGCATCCTGATCGAGTTCAGGCACGGACACGCCACAGGTGCGCGCCGGCAGCGTCAACAGATCGGCAAAGCGGGCACGCAGCGCCGCGGCGCGGGCGCGCTCGTCGGGCCAGCCCAGGCGTTCGAGCATGAAGCTCGGGTAGAAGATGTCCCGCGTGGTCGGCTCCGGCCACTCGCCTTCGAGCAGGCCGGCCAGCCACACGTGGTCGAACGTCCCGTAGCGGGCGGCCTCGACATCGACCAGGTGCACGCCGTGCTCGCCACGATCCAGTGCCAGTGTCCGGTCCTCGATCCAGCGTCGGATCACGGTGAACGTGTCGCGCACAGGCACGACGGCGCGGTCGTGTGCCGCGATCGCGGTCTGCAGCCGCTCGAGCACCTCGTCGACCGAGGCCTGGGTGCGCCGCGTCCGGCTGACCTCCTCGTCGGCGGCGTGCGGGGCTCGCGCGCACGACCTCCACGCGTCGCGTAGCCGACCGACCTGCTCGTCACCGGGTGCGGGATGGTGAAGGGACGCCAGTCGCGCCAGCAGCGGGCGGACGGCCTCGGCCACCAGCAGGGCATGCGGCACGTCGCGCCGCTCGGCGGCGGTCTGGCCCGATCGCCAGGCGCCGGTCAGTTCGTCGAAGCGTTCGAGCGATCCGAAGTACCGATCGCGCGCCAGCACCCGATCGAAGGCGGCGAGATCCGTCGCCATCATCGCCGTGCCGTCGGGCATCGGCACGGCGATGTGCGGCGAGCGCAGCAGGGTCACGATCGCGGCGCGCGTGAAGCCGGCCAGCACCACGTCCATCAGGAGATCGAGCGCCGCCGCCCAGGGTTCGGCGGCCAGCGGCACCGTCTCCGACGACTGGTACGGCAGGCCCGCCGAGGTCAGCAGGTGACGCGCGGCGTAGAGGTACGGCAGGGGACGTCGGTAGACGAAGGCGCAGGCCGACAGGTTGACGGGTCGCAGCACCTTGATCCGACGTGCGTAGGCAAGGACTTCCTCTTCGCGATCGCGGCAGGTCATCCAGCGCTGCTCGGTCGAGGTCGTCTCGAGCCTCGTGTCCGACGGACGCAGACGACCGATGCGCACCTCGACCGCGTCGGGCCACTGCCGCCGAAGTCGCGTGAACAGCCCTTCGGCCACCTGCCGGCGGGTTGCCACGACGTCGAGACGGCTCAGCGTCGGGACCGCTCCGAGCAGATCGAGGTCGACCGGCCACAGTCCGGCCGGGTCGGCATGATGGTCGCCGACCGTCACGATCAGATGCGGCACGCACCAGCACGAGTCGATGCCGAGCAGGGTGGCGCGGAGGGCGGCCTCGTCAATCCCGTCGATCGCGCCGATCCGTTCGCGGAACGCGGCACACGCGGCCTGCAGGAAGCGACTCTGCGCCAGCAGGCGCGCGGCGCCGCGATCGCTCGCCGCCTCGTCGGCCAGCAGCGCCGCCGCCTCGTCCAGCCAGCGGGCAGTGTCGCCGCCGAGGCGCTCGACCTGATCGTGGAAGCGGACCATCTCGGCGAGCAGTCCGGGCCGGAGCGCGAACGGTGGCGGTTGCGATCGCGCCGCCTCACGCGCGCTCGCCCCCATCACCACCTCGCGCGTCAACAGCAGCAGGCGCGGCGCCCGCAACCGGGCCGCGCGATGCCAGATGTCGTAGAGCTGATCGCGCGTGACCAGTTGCGGCAGCAGCAGCGCCGGCCCGCCAGGCACGACATCGTGATTCAGCGCGGTCTGCAGGGTGCGCGGCGGCCGCCACTGCTCGATCAGCAGCCGCTCCTCGAGGGTGCGCCGCCATTGCTCGGCAGCGGCGCGATTGGGCACCACGACCACCGGCGCGTCCGCGTCCTGACGATCACCGGGAGCCAGGCACAACGTCAGCACCACGCGCTGCCACGCGTCGAGGTCGTCGGCCTGGATCAGGCGGATGACGGCGGGCATTCCTACAGACCGGCCACCGGCAGGGCCGGCGCCGTCGTCAGGACCAACAGATCCGCTCGCACCTGCTGGAGCAGCAACAACGCACCCGCGGCTGCCGCCGACGCTTCCCATGCCTGCTGCAGGTTGCCGCTCGCCACTGCCGCACGGCGCGTCCGCAGTGCCCTCAACGCCATCTGTGTCGTCGAGGTCCACAGGCCGTGCACGGCGCGCGCGTCGTCGGGCACCACCAGTGTGGCCGCATCGGCGCGACTGCCGACGACCTGCGCTTCGGCGCGGGCCAGCAGTGAGGCATTGGGCCCGGCCAGCGCCTTGACGTCCTCGAGGGCCCGCCACAGCGGCGCGCCCGGCGAGATCTGCCGGCCGACCACGTCGGCGTACCGCCGCAGCGCCGGCTGTCGCTCCTGCCAGCGCTCGAGCAGCAGGCGATGGCGCCGAGTCGTCTCGAGCCGCACATCGAGAGTGGCCAGCAGCGCCGCGGCCTCGGCGGGGCGTTGCCGGCGCAGCCGACCGTCGCGCGCGTCGACGTCCTGTCGGAGTCGAAGCAGGCCGCGAACGTCGGCCCGAGCCATCAGCCGCGCCGCACGCGTCAGCGCCCACTGACGCAGCCCGACATAGGCCCGGGTCAACCGCTGCTCACCGCGGAGCGCGTCGCTGACGTCCCGACGAGCGCCGGCGGCCCACGCCGCGCCCGTGGCATCCGGAATCTCGAGCATCGACGCGGCGGACTCGAGCAGTGCGATCTTCTCCGCCGGCTCGATGACCCGGGAGGCGAGCCCGAGCGCCTGCGCGACGGCGTCCTGCAGGGTCGGGGGCGGCAGCAGCGCGGCGGCACCGGCCGGCACGGCTGCCGGCGTAGCGCTGAGAGCGAGCGCGAAGGTGCGCTGCCCGGCGGCGGCGCGCATCCCGTTGAGCAGGTCGTCGACGACCGACAGCGTGGCGGCGACGTCACCGGCCCGTGAGCCGTGATGGGCCGCAGGCCATTCGGCGAGGCGCGCCCGCGCCGACTCCAGACGACGAATCCGCTCGAGCGGGTCCGGCAGCAACGCCACGTCGCGCAACGTCGACGCGACCTCGTCGGTGAACGCGGCATAGACCCGCGCGCCATCGGCCTGGTCGAACCGGGCGCGGCTCGCCACCTCGCGGTAGGCGTCGGTGCGGGTCCAGTCGACAGCACTGGCAGCGAGGCTCAGCGCCCGGGTCGGCGGCGCGCCTCCGTCTGGCGGCCCGGTCGGCACATTGACGATCACCATGTCGTCGACGCGAGTGATCTCGCCGAACACCGCAATCACCTGCCCATCCGACAGGAAGACCCGATACCACGGCAGCGCCGCTGCCTCGTCGGCCGCCTCCGTGGCGACGGCCGGCGACACGATCACGCCGATGACCAGCAGACCCGCCAACACCAAGCTACGCGTGCGTGACACAGACCTTGATCTTCGCCCCTTGCGGCGCGCTTGTCGAGGGCCATGACCGCCGCGCCGCGCCGCCTGTGGAAAAACTGCGGAGCGCCGGTGGATAACGTGTGCCCACCGGCCGACCGGCGGTCACAAGTGATTGCGAGCGCGAGACTTGGTTCCGCTGCGTCGATGTGGATGACGTTTCGTGACGCTCTTCGCTTGCACCGCTGCCCCAGTTCTCTACAATGACCGTCGCTTCGGGTTTTTCCGAAGCCCCTCTGCACTCCGACCACTTCAGGGACGTGGGCACACCCGTGCACAAAATCGAGCAGCGTATCAATGGCCGGGTGTACTACATCGAACTGTCGCAAGTGCAGCGGCGATGGCGGGCCCATGTCGTCACCGAGCAGGGGACGCCGACGGCCCTGATGCCGTTCTACGGCGACACCGCCGACGCGGTGACCGAGCGCCTCGCCGAATGGCTGAGTCGTCTGCACCGGCCGGACTCGACGCATGCGTAAGCAGTACCTTGCGGGAGTGCTGGCCCTGGTGGTCGCTGGCTGCGCCGCGGCGACCACGGCCGGCATCGGGGACCCTGGCTCGGCCACTGCTCCCGCCAGTGCACCCGCGCGTGAGCCGGCCGAGGTGCCCGCGCTCTCGACGCTGCCGGCCGCCGCCGGTGGCCTGCCCCGCGTCCGGCTGGTCGCCACGGGCGGGACGATCAGCAATCGCCGTGGTGGCCGTCTCACCGCCGAGGAACTACTGGCCGCCGTCCCAGGCCTCGACACCATCGCAACCGTGCAGGCCGAGCAGTTCGCCAACACCGCCAGTTCGGCGATCACGCTCGAACAGTGGCTGGCGCTGGCACGCAGGATCGAGACGCTGCTCCGCGAGGACGCCGGCCTCTCGGGCATCGTCGTGACCAGCGGCACCGACACACTCGAGGAACTCGCCTACTTCCTGCACCTGACGGTGCGCGACCGCCGGCCCGTGGTGGTCACCGGTTCAATGCGCAACCCGAGTCAGGTCGGCTACGAAGGGCCGGCCAACCTGCTGGCCGCCATCCGCGTCGCCGCCACACCTGCCGCCGCCGGGCGGGGAGCATTGGTCGTTCTCAACGACGAGATCAACGGCGCCCGCGACGTCACCAAGACCGACGCGCTTCGCCTGCAGACGTTTGCTTCGCGCGGTTTCGGTGCGCTCGGCGTCGTCGACAGCGATCGGGTCGTCTTCCGGCGCAATGCCGAGGGGCGCCACACCGCGACATCGGAGTTCGATCTCGATCGCATCGAGACGCTGCCGCGCGTCGACGTGCTGCTGGTGTACCAGGGGGCGACGGGCGATCTGCTCAAGGCCGCGATCGACCTCGGGGCGCGCGGGCTGGTGCTGGCCACCGCCGGCGCGGGCGCGCTCTCGGGAACGCAGGCCGACGGGCTCGCGTATGCGCGGGCCAAAGGCGTGCCCGTGGTGACCACCACCCGGGCCGGTACCGGGCGGATCGCGCCGCCGCCCAGGCCAGCCAACGCCGACGCGACCGCCGCGCCATCCACACCGTCGCCGCGGCTGGCGGCGGGGGACCTGGCCGCGGTCAAGGCCCGCGTGTTGCTGATGCTGGCGCTGACGCGCACCACCGACCCGAGGGAACTGCAGCGAATCCTCGACGAGTACTAGCGCCGGCGACCGGTGACCACCACCA
>JACDAO010000767.1 GCA_013695405.1 Acidobacteriota bacterium
GCCACGTCGAGGCTGGTCAGCCGGCCGCCCGGCGTGTGCACGGTGAGCCGCAACGGCGTGCGCTGGCCAATCACGGCGGTCGGCGCCTCGACCGCAATGGCCGGCCCTGCCGCTCGCCCGGCGAGGAACCACACCAGCCCGGCCACCACCAGCAACACGACGAGCATGGCGAGCACCTTGCGCATGCCCGCGATGATACAAGAGGGGTCATGCTGCACGCGGACGTTCTCGCGGCCCAGGCCCTCCTGCAGGGTGCCCGTCCGGCGGTCGTGGACGCCCACAGCGGCACGGTCCGCACCTATGCCGAGCTCGACCGGCGCGCCAACGCCCTGGTGCGGGTGCTCCGCGGCCGCGGCGTCGGTCCGGGTGCGGTGGTCGGCTGGGTGGCGTTCAACCGGATCGAGATGATCGAGGCGTTGTTTGCCTGCGTACGACTTGGCGCGGCGTTGGCGGCGTACAACCCGCGCGCCACCGCCTGGGAGTTGTCGAGGAAGCTCGGGCTTACCGCTCCGGCCTGCGTGGTGGTCGAGCGCGACATCCTCAGCGTACTCGGACGCGTGCCCGGGGTGCTGCGCACTGACTGGTCCGACCGGCTCGTGCTCGACACCGACGGCCTCGACGGCTACGAACGCGCAATCGCCGGCGTCTCGTCGTCACTGGATGCGTCCAGCGACGCCAGCCCGGACGCCACCGCCGCCATTCTGTTCACCAGCGGCAGCACCGCGACGCCACGCGGGGTCCGGTTGCCGCAGCGCATGCTGGCCGGCAACGCGCTGGTCACCGCCACCTCGTGGCAGCTCGGCCGCGACACGACCGTGGCGATCGTCAGCCCGATGTGGCATGCGGGCGGCTTCGGCGCGCTGCTGTTGCCGACCCTGACCGCCGGCGGACGGCTGGTGCTGCTCCGTCAGTTCAGCGCGCCGACGTTCTGGGCGACGATGCGCCGACACGAGGTCCAACTCGCGTTCGGGGTCCCGACGCTGTGGCAGCGCGCGAGCGCGGCGCCGGGCTTCGCCGACGCTCGCATCGGGGGGGTACGCTGGCTGCTGTGCGGCGGCGCGCCGATGCCGCTGCCGCTGCACCTGCGCTACCGCAGTGCCGGACTGTTGTTGCGCCAGGGCTACGGCATGACCGAAGCCGGCATCAATCTGTGCACCAGCGACGACACCGAATGCCGCGAGTACCCGGGCAGTGTCGGTCGCGCGCTGCCGTGGGTCGAGATCTCGGTGTGCCGCAACGACGGGCAGCCGGTGGTCGAGGGTGAGGTGGGCGAGTTGCTGATCGGCGGCCCGTTCGTCGCCGACGGCTACGTCAACGCGCCACCGGAGACGACCGCCACCTTTGGCACCGACGGCCGGGTGTGGACCGGCGATCTGGTGCGCCGCGACGAGGTCGGTCGACTGTGGCTGCAGGGCCGCGCCAAGGACGTCTTCGTGAGCAGTGGCTTCACCGTCAGCCCGGCGGAAGTGGAACTCGCGCTGCACGAATGCGCCGACCTGGCCGAGGTCGCGGTGGTGGCGCTGCCCGACCCGGATCGGGGTGAGATCGGCGTCGCCTTCGTGGTGCCGGCCCAGCCGCCCCTGGTTGCGCCGGAGCGCCTGCGAGAGGCGGTTCGCGAGCGCCTGTCAGGCTACAAGGTGCCCGCGCGGATCGTGACCGTGCCGACCTTGCCGCGGACAAGTTCCGGCAAGGTCGACCGCCGCGCGTTGATCGACTCGATGGCTCCTCGACTCGATGGTTGACAGGCCGCCCGGCCACCCATAGGCTTAGGGGTCTGCGTGCCTGGACGGCGGTATCGTCTAGGGGTTAGGACACGTGGTTCTCAGCCACGGGACCGGGGTTCGAATCCCCGTACCGCTACCAACCATGGCGCTCAGCCACCCGATCAGCCCCGCCGTGCGGGGCTTTGTCATGTGAGCCGATCACGACTGCTCTCGGCCCTCGGCTTCGGGCTGGCGGCCGGCGCCGCCGGCATCCTGCTCGGGCTGCTGCCGTTCTTCCAGGTCGCCGACAGCAAGCTGTTCGACCTGCACATGCGCTGGACGGTCGATCCAGCCCACCCCCATCCGTCCATCGCCGTCGTCGAGATTGACGAGATCAGCCTGCGCCGGCTCGAGCCGGTGGTCGGGCGCTGGCCGTGGCCGCGGCTGGTGCACGCGTCAGTGATTGATTTCCTGGCGCGGAGCCCGGCACGCGCGGTCGCCTATGACGTCAGCTTCACCGACCGCGACCGCCGCACCGGCTTCGACGCCGGCGGCCAGACCTGGACCGGCGCCGAATCCGACCAGGCCCTGGTCGACGCGACCCGCACCGCTGGCAACGTCATCCACCTCGCCGAGGGCGTCTTCGAGGGCGCGGCCGGTGCAGCCGACGTGGACCGGCGGCTGACGGACGTGCCACAGGGCAACTACCCGCTCGACGACAGCATCGACCTGCGCCCGGGACTGTCCGCGCCGTACGAGGAACTGGCGCGCGCCTCGCGCGCCCTTGGCCACAACATCATGCTGGTGGACGCCGATGGTCCGGTGCGGCAGATCATCCCGTTTGCCAGGCGTGACGCGCTGTTCCTGCCGGCCCTCGGCGTCGCGGCCGCGCAGATCGGCCTCGGCGCCGCCAGTGGCGACGTGCGCCTGCAGGACGACCACCTCCGGATCGGGCCGACCCGGCTGCCGGTCCCGGTGACGACGATCGCCCGGTTCGACGAGGACGACCGTCCGGCCGCGACCGGGCGGCGGGCCTTGATCCGGTATCGCGGGCCGGCGGTGCGCGCCGATGGCCGGACCCCGACCTATCCCACCTACTCGTTCTACGACCTGTTCTACTCGCAGCAGCAGGTGCTGGAAGGGCAGCGGCCGCTGGTCGATCCGGCTGTGTTCGGCAACCGGCTGGTGTTCGTCGGCGCGACCGCGGTCGGCCTGCGCGACGTCTTCGCGGTGCCGCTCGGCGCGACCGGCCTGATGTCGGGCCCGCACATCCACGCCAACGTCGCCGACATGCTGCTCACGGGGCACGTGCTGCAGCGGCTCGGCCCCTGGCTGTGCGGTCTACTGGTGATCCTCGTTTCCCTTGGTGCCCGGGTGGCCGTGATGCCCAGCCGCGTCCTGCTGGGCTTGTCCGGTGCGATCGCACTGCTGGCGGCGGCGCACCTGGCCGCCGTGGCGGCGTTCGGTCGTGGCCTGTGGGTGCCGCTGATGCCGGCCACCCTCGGCTGGGTCATTGCCGCGGGCGGCGGTTTCGCTTACCAGTACGTGGTCGAAGGCCGCGAGAAGCGGCAGGTGCGCACGCTGTTCTCGCGCTACCTGTCCAAGGACGTCTACGACCAGGTGCTGGCCAACCCGGCGCGGGCCGAACTGGGTGGGCACCGCCGGCAGATGTCGGTGCTGTTCTCGGACGTCCGCGGTTTCACCGCCTTGTCCGAACAGGGTGATCCGGAGGCGCTCGTACAGCAGTTGAACGAGTACTTCTCGCGGATGGTCGATCTGGTCTTTGCGCATCGCGGCACGCTCGACAAGTTCGTCGGTGACATGGTGATGGCGCTGTTCGGGGCGCCGTTGGACGACGAGGCTCACGCCGAGCATGCAGTGGCGACCGCGGTGGCGATGGTCGCGGCGCTCGACGAGCTCAATGTCGCGTGGGCGGCGCAGGGGCGACCGACGCTGGGCATCGGGATCGGGGTCAACTCCGGCGAGATGATCGCCGGCAACATCGGGTCTCGGCAGGTGCGGAGTTACACCGTGATCGGCGATGCCGTGAACCTGGGCGCGCGCCTCGAGTCCCTGAACAAGGACTACGGCACGCGCATCATCATCAGCGACGCCACCCGCCGTCAGTTGCGGACGCCACGTCCACTGCGGCCGCTCGGCAGCGTGGTCGTCAAGGGCAAGAGCATTGCGGTCGATATCTTCGAAGTCGTGCTTGGAAAGGGTGAGGCACCGTGAACGCCATCGCGCATCTCGTCTTGGTCTGTCTCGTGTTTGGGTTCGCCAGTCCTGCCGCCGCGCAGCTCGGTGGGCTCCTCAATCAGGGCGCCAGGCGCGCCAAGCAATTCAACGACTTCCGCTGGTCCAACGAGGAGAAGGCGGCGCTGGGCCAGCAGGTCAGCGAGCTGGTCCGCGCGCGGTACGGTGTGGTGCAGGATGCGGCGGTGCACAAGTACGTGACCCTGGTCGGCACCGTGCTGGCCCAGAAGAGCACCAAACCGAACCTGCCCTGGACCTTCATCGTGCTCGACACTGACGCGGTCAACGCCTTTGCTGCGCCACACGGCTACGTGCACATCACCAGGGGCGCGCTGGCCCTGATGAGGAACGAGGCTGAACTGGCTGGCGTGCTGGCGCACGAGATCGTCCACGTCACCGACGAGCACACCGTCGACGCGCTGAAGAAGAACACGCTCAAGGGCGCCGCCGCCGAAGCCGCCGCCGGCGACAACAAGCTGATCGAGTTCCTGGCCGACGCCGCTTACAAGAACATCCTCGACAACGCCTACAGCCGTGGCGACGAGAACAGCTCCGACCGCCAGGGCATCATCCTCATCAACAAGGCTGGATACGCGCCGCAGGGGCTGGGCAGCTTCCTGAACACGCTGGCCGAGCGCAACAAAGGCGCGACCGAGAAGCGTGGCTTGTTCGACTCGCACCCGGAGATGGCCGCTCGCCTCGAGCGGCTCACGGCCAGCATCACCAAAGACGCGCTGACCTCCACGCAGGACCTGTCGGCGCGCTTCACGGGCGCGATCAGCTACAAGCCGGTGCCACAGGCGCAGATTGCCACCGTCGCCGGCGGCAGCAAGGGCCTTACGGGCGGCAGCACCAGCAAGGCCAGCGGACAGAGCAAGGCCGAGCCCGAGCCGCCGGCCGAGCAGCCCAGGAAGCGCGGCTTCGGGCTCAGCCGACTGGCCAAGGGCGGCGGCAGTGAGTCCAAGTCGGCGCAGGTGGTCGGGTCGGGCGGCGCGCGAGGGCTCGATCCCGAAAAGGACGCCAAGGGTGGCAGCAACCCGGCGCTGGTCGCGGTCAAGGTCTCGCCGGCCGACATCCAGGCGTTCAAGAAGGCCGGACAGCTCACCTAGTGCTCGCAGTGTCGCTGCAGGTCGTCGTCGGCGTCGCGGTGCTGGTCCTGGCGTTCGGCGCCAGGACCGCCACCCGCAACACGTACGTCAAGCGCAAGCTGGTGCTGTCGCTGGTGCTGGCGGCCGCCTATCTGCTGGCGCACCTCCTGCTGCTGTGGCCGGGCACCCCGCCCGGTCTGGCGCGCGCGCTGCACCACGTCGAACTGGTGCTGCTGGTGCTGGCGGCCAGCAACTTCGTGGTGGTGGTCGCGGTCAACCCGTTCCGGGACGATCGGCTGCCCGCGCACCTGCCGGCGATCCTGCAGGACACGATCACCGTCGCGTTGTTTGCCGGCGTCGTCGTGGTGTTCTTCAACGACCGGCTGCAGTTGACCGCGGCGGCCGGGGCCGTGGTGCTCGGTCTGGCGCTGCAGGATACGCTCGGCAACGCGATGGCCGGACTGGCGCTACAGGTCGACCAGCCCTATCGCGTCGGCGACTGGATCAGGGTTGGCGAGCACGAGGGCCGGGTGACGCAGATCTCGTGGCGCGCAACGACCCTCCGGACCCGCGACAGCACGCTGGTGGCGCTGCCCAACAGCAGCATCGCCGGCGATCCAATCATCAACTACTCGGAACCGGCGCCGCCGACTCGGGTCTGGGTCGACGTCGGCGTCGCCTACGCCTCGCCGCCCAACCAGGTCAAGGCCGTGATCCGGGAGGCGCTCGCGCAGGTGCGGCTGGCGATGACCACCCCGCCTCCCGACGTGTTGATCGTCGACTTCGCGGCCTCGGCGATCACCTATCGGGTGCGCTGCTTCGTGCAGGACAGCGAGCGATCGTTGCTGGCGCAGGACGAGATCCGCAGCGCACTCTGGTATGCGTTCCAGCGTCACGGGCTGGAGATCCCGTATCCCATCCAGGTCGATTACTCACCCGGCGCGATGCCGACGGTGGGCTATCCCGGACCGGCGGAGCTGTCGACGTTGTTCGGCGGTTCGACGCTACTCGGCGGACTGCCGACGCGGGCCCGCGAGGAGTTGGCCGCGTCGGCGCGGCCGCGGCTCTATGCCGCCGGCGAGGTCGTCGTCACGCAGGGGGCGGCTGGGGAGTCGAGCTTCGTCATCGCCCGTGGACAGGTCCGGGTCAGCGTGCAGCCGGACGATCACGAAGTGGCGCGGCACGGTGTGGGTGAGATGTTCGGCGAGATGTCCTGGCTGACCGG
>JACDAO010000800.1 GCA_013695405.1 Acidobacteriota bacterium
CGCTGCAGCTGCTGCTCGGGTGGATCAACTGGGGCCTGCTCCAGTTCGATGTCGGCGCGATGCGCTGGCCCGGCGTGCTGCAGCGGATCGGCATCTGCTACCTGTTCGCGGCGCTGGCCGTTCTGCATCTGCGCGTCCGGGCGCAGGCGCTGCTCGCCGCCAGCCTGCTGATCGGGTACTGGGCGCTGCTGTCATTCGTGGCGGCGCCCGGCTACCGCGCCGGCGACCTGTCGATGGAAGGCAATCTGGTGGGCTACGTCGACCGCGCCGTGCTGCCCGGGACGTTCTGCTGTTATCCGAACGGGGACAACGAGGGGCTGCTCTCGACCGTTCCGGCAATTGCCACCGCGCTGCTCGGTGCACTCACCGGCGCCTGGCTGATGCGTCCGATCACGCCGATGGCCAAGCTGCGCGGGCTGCTGCTCGCGGGCGTGGCCTCGCTGGCGATCGGCTTTGCCTGGTGGCCGCTGTTCCCGGTGATCAAGAATCTGTGGACCAGTTCCTACGTGATGGTGGCGGCCGGCTGGAGCCTGTTGCTGGTGGCCCTGTTCTACTACGTGATCGACATCCTCGGCATGCGCCGCTGGGCCTTCCCGTTCGTGGTCATCGGCCTGAACGCGATCACGATCTACGTGGCGCAGCACGTCATCGACTTCCCGAAGATTGCCACCTTCTTTCTCGGGGGTGTGGCGATGCTCGTCGGCCCCGGGGCCGGGCCGGTGGTGACTGCCGCCGGCGCGATCGTCGCGAGCTGGCTGTTCCTGTACTACCTGTACAAGAGCGGCACGTTCGTGCGCGTCTAGAGAATTTCAGAACGGCAGAATCTCACCTCGAGCGGCACTGCAATGGTGAACCTCTGAAATTTATCCGTGCAGTTCCCTGACCGCCCGGCGCTGCTCGTCGAGGATCTCGCGCAGCGTCTGCGCGATCGGGATCTCCGGCACCCAGCCGGTGAGTGCGGTGAGCCGGGTACGGTCACCGAGCAGCATTGGCTGATCGGACGGGCGCAGCCTCGTGGGGTCGATGTCGACGGCCACCTCGACGTTCACCGACGCGCGCAGCAGATCGAGGAGCTCGCTGATCGCGAACGCCACGCCGCCGCAGACGTTGTAGATCCCACCCCGTGGGGCCCTCGCCATCAGCAGGCGGTACGCGCGGACCGTATCGCGTACGTCGGTCAGATCACGACGGGGCTGCAGATTGCCGACCAGCAGGCGGGGCGGATCCTCGCCGGCTTCGATCCGCGCCAGCTGCCGCGCAAAGGCCGCGGCCACATAGCTGGCCTCCTGGCCGGGCCCGATGTGGTTGAAGGGGCGAACCACCACCACGTCCAGGTCCTGTTCGGCCACCGCACGGAGCGCCACCATCTCCTGCGCCAGCTTGCTCACGCCATACGGGCTGAGCGGACCGAGCGGCGCGTCCTCGTCGACGGCGACGGTGCTGGGCCGGTAGACCGCCGCCGACGTCGTCACCAACACGCGCGCCTCGCGCGCATGCGCCTGCACCGCGCGCAGCAGGACGTGCGTGACGAAAGCATTGAGCTCGAAGGTGACGTCGGTGTCGGCCCACGACGCGCCCTGATTGGCCGCACCGGCCAGGTGGTAGACCGCCGCCGGCTGCGCCACGGTCAGCGCCGCAGACACCGCTGCCTCGTCACGAAGGTCCACCGCGCGCCAGGTGACGCCATCGTCGCCCACGCGACCGGCTGGCGGTGGGGCACCTGGTCGGTACCACCCTTCCACCGGCCCCTCCGGCGCCAGTTGCGACACCAGGTGCCCACCTGCGAAGCCGGCCGCGCCGGTCACCACCGTGGCCTGGCGTGCGGTGGTCGGCGTTCGGCGGTGTTCGCGGTGTACGACGGCCATGCCGCTAGTACGATCGGCCGCCGAAGCCGCCGCTCGACTGACCGGTGTTGCCGCCGAACGCACCGAGGAAGTTCGAGAAGGTGCCGAGCCCGGCGAGCGTGACCCCGATGTTGAAACGCCGGTCCTGCGGTACCGCGAACGACGAGAATTGCGGGTAGTTGAACTGCTGGTACTCGAACACCACGCCGCAGCACTGCGCGTTGTAGTAGCCGACGATACGCTGGTCCATCATCGTCGAGCGCCCGAGGTCGTAGTAGAAGGCGTAGGTCCCGCCGACGCGATTGCCCCTGGTCCTGAAGGTGGTGCTGGTGTTGATGAACTTGTCGGCCGGGCGGTCGAAGAAGATCGCGATGTTGCGCTGGCTCCAGCCGCCGGTCACGGTCAGCCATTCGCGCAGGCCGTAGCTGCCGTTGACGCGGATACTCTGGAACTCGCCGGCGCGATCGTCCCAGTCCAGTCGCGTGCTGACCGACGACTGCTCGCTCGGCGAGAAGGTGGCGGCGAGTGCGATCGGCGAGAAGTTGCTGGGCTCGCGGCCGAAGAAGTTGAGCGGGAAGGCACCGAAGTCGTAAAGGCTGGCGCGCGGATCGCTGTAGTAGCTCTGGGTCAGGCTGAGCGTCAGGAAGTCGCGGTTGCGCGCCGTCGAGGCGCCGGCGCGGCGCTTGGCCGTGAACCGGTTGGTGAGGCCGTACGAGATTCGGTTGGTCCCGCCGTAGGTGAAGTCGTAGCCTTCGAGCTTGACGATGCGATCGTAGCTGTCGAACGCGGTCAGGCGCTGCACCGTGAAGGTGGGCTCGATGGTGTGCTTGTACTTCTCGGCGTACCCGTTGTCGGGCGTGTCCCAGACCTTGGTGAACTTCGGGCCGACGATGTCGGTGCGCAGGTCCCAGTAGGACCGCGACAGCGGCTGGTCAGCCTGGACGTCGCGATTGTTGGCGTCCTTGACGTAACTCTCGCTGTAGCGCGTGGTGTGGTACGAGACCGACGAGTTGAAGGTCAGAAACGGCCACCTGTTGAACGGCACGCGCAGCGTCGGGCTGACGTCGAACCGGGTCAGGCCCTGATCGACTTCGGTGTTGTTGGACTCTTCGCGATCGAGCCGCGCGATGTTGACGTACTCCGCATTGAGGCTGTAGTACAGCGGCGTCTGGCCGATCCGGGTCTGCGCGAACGCATACGACAGGCGCGGCGTGCCGCCCTGCAGGCTCGAGGCGGTGTCCGAGTAGAACAGCTCGGTGGTGTCGTAGGTCATTGACGCGCTCTGTCTGCCCCACGTGCCCCCGATGTTGCCGCGGACGCTGCGGGTGCGCGACGACCAGTCGTACGGGTTCTGGTTGAAGGTGGCGCGCGTGACGACGCTGGAGAAGTAGTCGACGTTGCCGCGGGCGCGCAGGCCGGCCGGCAGCACCTGGGCGACGTTGGCGCGCACCTCGTAGTTGCGCTGCGCCGGGGTGGTCACCGACCCAGCGGTGGTGTCGTAGGTCGCCTGCTTCTCGTTCAGATAGTAGGTGGTGAAGTTGCCCTGCGACGACGGCCCTGCGACATACCGATATTCGGCGCCCGCGCCCTGGCCGCGCTTGGTGAACCAGTCGTGGTAGAAGGTCGCGTCCTGGCTGCGGTTGATGGCCCAGAAGAAGGCGTTGCTGATGCTCTGGCCGCGCACCACCGAGGCGCCGTAGGTCGGCAGCAGGAAGCCGGTCGACCGGTCGTCGCTCTGGATGGGGTAGTACAGCACCGGCAGGTAAAACATCGGCACGCCCTTGACCTTGAGCACGGTGTTGGTGAGCACCGCGTAGGACTCCAGCTCGACGGTGGCGGTGCTCGACACCAACTCCCAGCGAGGCGTCGGCTGCACGCAGCTGGTGAAGCCGCCGCGGGTGATCCGGTAGCGCTTCGGGCCGACCTTCTGAATGACCTCGCCGTAGAACAGCGCGTCAGGTTCCTGGGTGCCGAAGAAGCTCTTGTCGACCTTCTCGCCGAGGTACGTCGAACCGGTCGCGTTCTGGAACGTGCCGACCTTGGTGTCGAGATTGAACTCGAGCCGATCCGCGGCGATCCGCGTTTCCGGCGACGTGTAGACGACGTTGCCGGTGGCGACCATCAGCCGCGTCGTGCTGTCGTAGTCGACCACATCCGCGAAGAACTTCTGGCTGCCCTGCTCCATCTCGACCTGGCCCTCGAGATGGTAGGTGCTGCCGTTGATGTCGATCTTCAGCTGCTTGGTGAGGCGGAAGCCCGGCACCGGCTGGGCCTGGGCCAGTGCCGGCACGGCCAAAAGGGCGAGCAGCAGGATCGGGAGGCAGCGGAGGGTCAACGGGATGCGCACGAAGGACAGACGGGAGACAGCCGCGGCGAGCCGGAAGAATATCACGCAGGATCGACCAGTTCGCCGGTGGCGGCGAGCATCGCACGGACCGCACCGACCAGGAACAGCGACCCGGCGACGACGACCGGACGGCCGGCACGCGAGGCC
>JACDAO010000812.1 GCA_013695405.1 Acidobacteriota bacterium
CCGGCGGCCGTGCGCGGCACCCCGCCAGCCACGACGCCAGCAGCGCACCCGCGAGACACGCACGGCCGCGACCGGACCGGGGCAAGAGCCACACGGCGGCACGGTAACACGCCAGCGGTGTGCGGCCCGTGTGTCGCTTTGGTTCAAGCGCGGCCGGCGCCGGTCGATTGACCGTCCAGAGCCCTGATGCCCAACCCCTCGCTCCTGGTGATCCACTCCGACGCGGCGGCCCGCTCGGTCCTGCTCGAATCCGCGGTTCACGCCGGCTTCGCGGTCCACGGCACTGCCAGCGGCACCGAAGGACTGGCCGCCTTTCGTCGGGGCACTCCCGACGTGATGATTGCTTCGCTCGACGTCGACGACATGGATGGCCTGCAACTGGTCGCCAGCGTGCGTGACGAGGCACCTGACCTGTCGCTGGTGCTGACCACGACCACCGCCTCGGTCGAATCAGCTGTTGCAGCCATTCGACTCGGCGCCCGCGACTACTTGCGCAGCCCGCTGGATGAGCAGAAGCTCGGTCGTCTGCTCGCCGACGAGTTCGACGACGCGATGCGTCGCCGGGTGCGACTGTTCCCGGCCGAACGGTCGCCGGGCGTGTCGTTCCACGGCATGATCGGCCGCTCGCTGCCGATGCAGAAGCTGTTCAGGCTGCTGCGCACCGTCGCGCCGCACGTGCGCACCGCGCTGATCTCGGGTGAGACCGGCACGGGCAAGGAGTTGGTGGCGCGCGCGCTGCACCAGCTCGGACCGCGCGCCCAGCGCCGCTTTGTCGTCATCAACTGTTCGGCGGTGGTCGAGACGCTGTTCGAGAGTGAGCTGTTCGGGCACATGCGCGGCGCCTTCACCGGCGCCACCGACAGCAAGCCCGGCCTGTTCGAACTGGCCGACGGCGGCACGGTGTTCCTCGACGAAGTCGGCGAACTGCCGCTCGGCGTGCAAGCCAAGCTGCTGCGAGCGCTCGAATTTGGCGAGATTCACCGGGTCGGGTCACTCGAGTCCCGCAAGGTCGACGTCCAGGTGATTGCCGCCACCAACAGGGAGTTGGACGACGAGTGCGAGCAGGGGCGCTTCCGCCTTGACCTGTTCTACCGCCTCAACGTCGTCGAGGTGCGGGTACCGGCGTTGCGAGAGCGGCGCGACGACGTCGTCTACCTGGCCAATCACTTCATGCGCGCCACCGCGACGCGGCTGGCCAAGTCGCTGTCCGGGCTGACCGCGGGCGCCGAACGACTGCTCCGCGAGGCGAACTGGCCAGGCAACGTGCGCGAACTGCGCAACGTGCTCGAACGGGCCTGCCTGATGGCCGAGGGCCACCTGATCGGCGAGCTCGACGTGCGCGCCAGCCTGCCACAGCCGCGACGCGTGCCGGTGCCGATGGTGACCGCCGCCCGCGCGGCAGCGCCGGCGCCCATGGTTGGCACGCAACGCCCGTCCGCGCCGCGCGAGGATGACGACGACATGGAGCCGCTGTCCGAGATGGAACGCGAACACATCGTCCGCGCACTGCAGCGCGCGGGTGGAAACAAGAAGGCCGCCGCGACGCTGCTCGGCGTCAGCCGCCGCGCGCTGTACCGACGACTCGAGCGCCTCGATCTCGGCATCACCATTGCCCGTCGTGGCCGGGGAGCGGCGTGATGGCCGACGGCATCAAGCACTACAGCGCGGCCTACCGTTCCGACCGCGACGGCGACGGGCTGTTTCAGCAGGGCGTGGTCCTGATCGTCGATGACGACCAAGACATCCGCGAGGTGCTCGCCGAGTGGGTCGAAGGCGACGGCTGCCAGACCATCGTGGTCGCCGACGCGGAGGCGGCACTCGATGCCGCGAATAAGACCCCGGTCGGCGTGGCGCTGTGCGACGTGCAGATGCCGGGGCGCGACGGCTTCTGGTTTCTCGAACGTGTCCAGCGCGACCATCCGGACATCGCCGTGGTCCTGGTCACCGGCGTGCACGACGTCGACTGGGCGTTGCGCGGGTTGCAGAACGGGGTCGTCGACTACCTGCTCAAGCCGTTCGATCAGCGCAGCCTGTCGCGCGCGCTCGAGAACGCGCTCCGGCAGCATCGCCTGCGGCGCGCCGATCGGCTGCTGCGCGAACAGCGGACGTCTGAGCTGAATGCGAGACACGCGCGCCTGGTCCAGGCGCTTGGCCGGCTGCGGATCGCCACGACCGACCAGGTGGAGGCCGCACTCGACCTGATTGCCTTCCGCAACGACATCTGGCGCGATCACAGCTACCGGGTCCGCACCCTGGCGGTCGCGCTCGGAACGACGATGCGGGTGCCGGCACTGCAGTTGGAACTGCTGGCGCAGGCGGCGTTGCTGCACGAACTCGGACGCCTGGTGCTGCCCGATGCGCTGCTCAGCAAGACCGGTGAGCTGACCGCCGAGGAACGCGCGCTGTGGCGACGGGTGCCCGACCTGGGCGCCTCGATCCTCGAGCAGCTGCCGGCACTGCTGCCGGCGGCGAGCATCATCCGGTCGCGCTTCGAGGAGTTTGCGGGCGGGGGGTATCCGCGCCAGCTGTCGGGCGA
>JACDAO010000594.1 GCA_013695405.1 Acidobacteriota bacterium
CGATGACTCAACCGAACTGAGCCGTACGCGCGACGCGCGTCACCCGGTCAGCCCGCGACCGGAGCGCGCGGGGCGCCAGCGTCAGGTGGGGGGTGGGCGGGCACGTCCTCGTCGAGGCGGACGGGACGCGCCTCGCGGGCGGCCTGGTACGCGGCCATCGCGGCGACGAAGGCTGCACGGGCGTCACGGATGGTCGAGAGCGGAGGCCGTCCGGCCTCGAGGCACTCGATCAGGTGCGCCAGTGGCCCAGGCGTCGGCGCGCCGAACGCCTCGTCGCCGGATCGCTCGAACACCCAGTCCTGCGCCCCGGCGGCCAGCACCGCGCTGCCCGGCGAGCGGAACCACTGCTCGATCACTTCGCCACGCGTCCCAATCACCTCGAGCCGCACCACGCTGTTGTGCTTGGGCGACGGGCCGGTCGCGCGGGGCGCGTTGATCGTCCAGGCCGCCTCGAGTGTCGCAATCACCCCGTTGGCGAAGGTGAACACCGCCTGGCCCCAGTCCTCGACCGCCAGACCCGTGTGTACCAGGTTACGCATCTTGGCCTCGACCTCGACCACCTCGCTGCCGGCCAGCCACCGGAACAGGTCGATCCAGTAGATGCCCTCGTCGATGAAGGCGCCGCCGGGCACCTGGGTCGGATCGACGAACCAGCCGGGCCTGCCGGACTGGTGCCAGTCCTCGGCAATCGACCAGCGTCCGGCCTGGTGCAGCACTGCCACCCGGCCAATCTCGCCGGCGTCGATGCGCGCCTTGACGGCGCGATGGCGCAGCCGCATCAGGCCCTGGAACGGCACGCAGGTGACGCCCGAGGCCTCGACCACCCGCACCATCTCGTTGGCCTGCGCCACGGTCATCGCCATCGGCTTGCCCATCACGATGTGCTTGCCGGCACGCGCCGCGCGCATCGTCAACTCCGGAATGTCGCAGACCGGCGACGCGATGTGGACGATGTCGACGTCGTCGCGATCGATCACGTCGGCGTAGTCGGTCACGCCGGGGACGCCGAAGGTCGTGCAGAACTGCTCGAGGTGGGAGCTGTCGGGACAGGCGACCGCGACCAGCGTGGCGGCCGGATACTCGGGCAGGGCCCGCGCCAGCCCGTAGGCCGAATACCAGTGCCCGAGGCCGAGGATGCCGACGCGATAAGGAGGGGACATGAGGGCGAAGGGCTCAGGGGGCAGGGTTCAGGGGGCTCGAGGATCGCGGGCACTACGGTTCCACGAACGGGCGCACCAGTGTCGTCCACAAGGCGTAACCTTTGGGTGACAGGTGCAGACCGTCCGTGACGAACAGGTCGGGCCGCGGCTTGCCGTCCCAGCCGAGCATCGGCCCGTCGACGTCGACGAAGCCGAGGCGGTCGTCGGTGTCGGAGAACGTGCGGATCAGCGCATTGGCCTCTCGGACCTTGGCGACCAGCGCCCAGCGCGCCAGGCTCGGCTTGATCGCGATGTAGGCAATGCGGGTCTCGGGCAGCGCCGTGCGGATGCGGTCGACGAACGCGCGGTAGTCGTCCAGGACCTGCTGCGGCGAGCGCCCGGCAGACAGGTCGTTGTCGCCGGCGTAGAAGATCACCGTGCGGGGACGATGGCGCAGCACGAGGCGCTCGACATGCCGGACCGCGTCGGTGATTTGGGTGCCGCCGAAACCGCGGTTGATCACCGGGAGGCCGGGGAAGGACGCCGCCAGATCCCACAAGCGGATGCTGGAGCTGCCCGTGAAGACGATGCCGCCCGGGGCTGCCGGTGTGGCGGCATCTGCGGTGGCGAACTTCGCGATTTCTGCGGCCCAGGGGTCGGCCGGCGGGGCGGCCTGCGCCAGCAGCCCGACACGGTGCGCGCTGAGGGCTGCCGGCAGGGTCAACGCCAGCGCGAGCACGTCGCGCCTGGTCATGGCCGGCGCTCCGGGGCCACCTGCTCGGGCGTGGTCACACCGGGTGGCAGTTCGAGGATGCGCAGGTTGCGGAAGTGGATCTCGGCCCCTTCGGCCTCCATGCAGAGGTAGCCTTTCTTGCGGGTCGAGCCGCGCACGCCGTTGACGAACTTGCCGTTGACCGACAGCTTGACCACCCCGTCGACCGCGACCACGTCGTAGACGTTCCAGTTGCCGCGGCCGAGGGCGCGGTTCTCGATCGACGAACTGCGCTCGCCGCGCGGGTTGTCGGGGATGGTCTTGACGCCGCCAACGCCCCAGACCTCGCCGTGCACGTAGGCGATCGGCGGCACCACGCCGTCACGGACGTTCAGCTTGGGCCAGTCCAGTTCGAGCATCTGCACTTCGACGCCGTCGGGCAACCGGTCCTTCGGGTTCGGGTTGGCCGCGCTCCACAGGAAAATGCCCGAGTTGCCACCGGGCTCGAGGTGCATCCACTCGGCGTGCAGCACGAAGTTCTCGTACATCTTCGCGCTGCACATCACGCCGATCGGCTTGCCGGTGTTGATCAGCAGGCCGTCGCGCTGGCTCCAGGTGTCGGGCGCGGTGTTGACGTTGACCCAGCCGGTCAGGTCCTTGCCGTTGAAGAGTGGCTGCCACTGCGCGGCCGGCGCGGGCATTGGTTGACTGGTGGGCTGACTGGCGGGTTGAGCCGCGGGTTGAGCGGCAGCAGCCAGCGGCAGCAGGCTGCAGAGCGAGGCAAGGAGGAGGGTGCGCATGGATGGCGCAGTGTCTCATGGTGCCGGCACACACGCGCCACAGCGGCTCTTGGTGACGGCGGTCTCGCGCGGAGGCACGGCCCCCGCGCGATCCGTCTTGTCGGCGCCTCTACCTGAACAGCGGACGCAACTGGTTGTCGGTGATGTAGGCGGCCACTTGCGCGCACACGCCCTTGCTGGCGGTCTGGTCGAACACGAAGTGAATGCCGGACCAGATGCGCGCCTGCGCGGCCTCG
>JACDAO010000822.1 GCA_013695405.1 Acidobacteriota bacterium
GTAAGTGTCGAGGTTGGCAATCACCCATCCCCCGCCGTGGATGTAGAACACCACTGGGAACGGACCGGTGCCCGTGGGGTGTGGATCCGCACCGGGGTGGAACCGGCGCTCTTGTCCACGGCACAGATCGCTGGCGATCAGGACAGCGGCGTGCCGCCCGCCTCGAGCGCGAGAACCCGGTGATGGATGTTGTCGAGCACGCCGTCCGATTGGCGTGCCTGGTACCCGGAGAGCCACTTCGAGTCGCGCGGCGTGATGTCCACCTTCACGACGGCCGCGCGGAGCGGGGATGTTTGCGTGATCCCCTGCTCTTCCGCTGCCACGTTGAAGGCTGCCAGGATGACGAGTGCGACGCCGAAGCAGCAGCTGCGGATCAACGCGTCCCCGACCCTCGCCTCAACGTCAGCGATCGCATGGACTTACTGGCGGCAAACCGCTCGCGCTGTCCATCCGGCCATTGCACGACGATGCCGCTCACTTCGCTCGAGGCGAGCCCGAAGTGCAGCCGCGGATCGCTGGCGGACAGATAGCTGCCGTCCGTCTTGACCCGCCGCCACAAGGTGTTCGCCTTCGTGCGCTCGACACCGACCCACGCTCCATGCGCGAATCGATTTGGCCCCGGCTGCTCGAGGCGAATCTGCAGCGACTTGTTCGTCCCCGCCTGGTTGTTCCGCAACAACCGCACGGGACCGCTGTTGTTGGTCACGAGCACATCGACGTCGCCGTCGTTGTCGACGTCCCCGAACGCGGCCGCCCGCCCGATCTCCGCGCGAGCGAAGGCGGGGCCGGCGTCGGCGCTCGACTCCACGAATCTGCGTCCTCCCGTGTTGCGGAAGAGTTGGTTGCGCATACGGAACGGCGACGGCTGGCCGCGCTGCGACTCGACGACGTTGACGGCGCCGTTGGCCACGAAGAGATCCAGCCAGCCGTCGTTGTCGTAGTCGAACCAGTCCGTCCCGAAACCCGTCATGGCGGCCGTCGGAGCGGCGAGTCCGACCCTGCTGCGCACGTCCTCCAAGTTGCCCTTTCCGTCGTTCTCATACAGCACGAACGTCTCCGCGATGATGTTCGTAATGAAGATGTCCTCGTCTCCGTCCGCGTCAAAGTCGCCGGAGGCAATGCCCATGCTGCCTTCGGGGTTACCTGCCGCGTTGACCGCGGAGCCGGAGATCATCCCCTCGTCCCGGAACGTGCCGTCTCCTTTGTTGATCCACAGCTGGTTCGGGTTTGCGTCGTTGGCGACATACCAGTCCAGCCAGCCGTCACGGTTGTAGTCGCCCGCGACGACCCCGAGCCCCGCACCGTCGGTCCTGCTGATCCCTGCGGCTTCGGTGACGTTCGCGAACGTCCCGTCGCCGCGGTTCCGGTAGAGACGGTCCGGCACGGGGCGGTAGACTCGGGGACTGCAGTAGTCCCGTGCCCCGAGCGCGTCCTGGCACACCCGGTTGCTCGCCACGCTGAAGTCCAGATAGTTTGCGACGAAGAGGTCGAGGTATCCGTCCCGATCGTAGTCCGCGAATGCCGCGCTCGTGCTCCAGAAGTCATCGCTGACACCGGCCGATCTGGTGACATCCGTGAAGGTGCCGTTTCCATTGTTGCGATACAGGGTGTCCGGCCCGAACGAGGTGACGAACAGGTCGACGTCCCCGTCACCATCGTAATCAGCGGCGGCGGCGCCCATGCCGTACGTTCGCAATCCGACGCCCGCGAGATCGGTGACATCCGTAAAGCGAAGCTTCCCGCCGGCGACATCGTTGCGGAACAAACGGCTGGAAGGCTGCTGATCGATCGCTTTGGCGGACGGCGCTCCTAGAGATCCTCCCTGAACCAAAAAGACATCGAGGTCGCCGTCGTTGTCGTAGTCGAAGAGCGCGGCCCCGGCACCCATCTGCTCGGCGATGTAGTACTGGCCGGTTGCGCCGTTGACGTGCGTGAACTTCAAGCCGACGTCCGCGGCCACCTCGTGAAAGAGTGGCTCGGCGCCGGAAGAAAGGACGAAGGAAGAAGAAAGGAAGAAGGCGGAGAGAACGAGGCACCTCAAGATGATCGTCCTTTCATTTGAGCCGCGCGAGGTCGCGTTCGATGGCAGCGGCAAGCTCGTGCTGGCCAGACTGGATCGCCAACTGCTTCGCGTCCACTGCCCACTTGACCGCGTCTTCTTTGCGCCCCGTCCGGACGTATGCCGCGGCCAGTGCGAATAGATACCGCGGCGCCTCGGCATCACGCGGCTCGACGATCTTCTGGAGCTCGACGATCGCCTCGGCCGGCGTGCCGCGCGCCATGAGCATCCGGCCGACGTTGAACCGGGCGAGCCGGAAGAGCGGCTGCACCTCGACAGCGCGTCGATAGGCCTCCAGCGCGGCATCCGGCTGGCTCTGGCGTTCGAGGAGTTCTCCCAGATTGTTCTGCGCGCGGGCGTGCAGCGGATTCGCAGCGAGAGCTTTGCCGTAAGCATCCGCGGCCTGCTGCCATTTCTGCTGGAGGCCGAGCATCACCCCGTAGTCGTAATGCGCGTCGCCGATGTCGCCGCCGAGGCGCACGGCGGCGGCGTAGTGCTCGTCCGCCTTCGCCCAGTCCCCCTTCCGGCCGTACAGCGAGATGAGGTTCGCGTGGGCCCGCGTCAATCCGGCGTCGCCCGCCAGCGCGGCCTCGTGCGCGGCGATCGCGCCGTCCAGATTGCCGCTTTCAGCCAGCTTGATCCCGCGCTGCAGAATGGCGTGCGGATCCTCCCTCATTGTCGACACGGCCATCAACACGGGATCTTCCAGCGCCGGCCACCGTGCGCCGTATTCCGCGTGCCGCTCGAGCGCTTGTTGGGCCTCGTCTCGCCGGCCGAGGGCGCGAAACGACAGTGCGAGTGCGTAGTGTGCCGCGCCCCACTCAGGAAAGAGCTCAACCGCGCGGTTCAGGTGCTCAACCGCCGCTTCATGGCGTTTCTCCGCCGCCGCAATGCGGCCCAGCCCGAAGACGCCCATCGGCTCGGTCGCGGGATCGCCTGCAAGCGCCTCGAACAGCACGCGGCTCTCGTCCAGCCGGCCCGCCTCGAAAAGGGCATCGGCCAGCTTCACGCGTGCCGGCTTGAAGTCAGGCGCGGAGGCGACGGCGGCCTTCAGCCGCTCTGCCGCCGCCTCGTGACGTGCGAGGCGTTGCAGCACGACCGCGTCGAGGTAGTGCCACTCGAACGTCTTGGGGGCGAGTGCCTGCGCTCGCGCGTATGCCTGGTGTGCGGCCTCCCAGTGCTCCCAGGCCTGCAACATGCGGCCGAACGCGCCTGCGGCCGCCGCGTCCCCCGCACGAGTCACCGCGTCGCGGCGCACGCGCGACACCGTCTCGCGCGCGGAGGGAGGAAACGAATCGACAGCCAGACGAGGCAAGGGGGGCAGCGTCTCCTGCGCGGCGGCGGTGGAAGCGGTGATCGAGGCGGTCAGCAGGCCCGGCAGGACCGCTCGCCGCCAGCGGGAGTATCCCATCGACAGCGATCTTGCCACGACTCCCGACCGCGGCAGGGCGGGAGGCGCGTACGAAAGCAACGCCGTGAGCGGCGTCAGCACGGGCTGACATCGCGCACGGCGTCAAAAGAGACCCGCTGTGCACCGCGTTGCACGACGGGTCGGTGTGCGACTGCGCTAGAACGTGAACCGCGCGCCGACGCGAATCTGCCGTTCGACGTACGCCGCGTTGGCGTTGATGGTGCCGCCGCCCCCCGGGATGTTGAGGATCTGCCCGAACGTGCCGCTCTGCAGGCCCGTCTCCGGATTCGCGAATACCGGGTGGTTCAGGATGTTCCCGGCCTCGACGCGCAGTTCGAGGCGGCGGGTGCCACCCACCGGAATCGTGCGGAACAGCGACAGGTCGAGCGACCGGCCGCCAGGTCCGCGGAACTGGTTGCGCGTGACGTTGCCGATGGTCACGCCGGTCGGCTGCGAGAACATCGTCGTGTCGAACCACGTGCCCGCGGCGCCAATGTTGCCGAGCACCTTGAGGTCGCCTCCCGCGTAATTCGCGGTCTGCGTGATCCCCGGCGTGTTCAGCGACGTCCCGCTCGACGTCACGTGGAACGGCGTGCCGCTGAAGGCTCCGAACACGCCGTTCAGCTGCCAGTCGCCGAGGACCGCCTTCGCCACGTTGCCGTAGCCGCTTCCCTCGTGCTGCCACGGCAGCTCGTAGACGAAGCCCATCTGGAAATTGTGCGGACGATCGAAGCCCGCACGTGCCCACGAGCGGTCCTGGTAGAGCGGATGCGAGCCAAATGCCAGTCCGGTGCGCCCGTCAGCATCGGACTCGTTCATCGACCGGCTGTAGGTATACGCGCCCTTCAACATGAAGCGCTGCTTGAACGGCCGGTTGATCGCCACCTGCAGCGAGTCGTAGTCGGTATCGAGTCTGGCGCCCCAGAGATTGGTATCGAGTTGACGGCCGTGGCTGATGAAGTACGGGCGGCTGGACGCGCCGCCTCCGAGGGTCTGCGGCAGGTTGACGTCAATCCACGCGTACCCGCCGACGCCCTTGGCGCCTACGTATGCCAGGTCCACGGAGATGTCCAGCGGGAGCCGGCGCTCGAACGCCACGTTCCACGTGTGGATCTTCCCGCGATCGACGTTGCCGACTTCGGGCGTCGTCATCCCGACCGAATTCGGAAGCGGTACACGGCCACTGCTCTGGTCCGGTCCGACGACGCTCGGGATGCCCTGGCCAAGGCGGTTGTAGAACATGAACTGCAGCGGCTGCGTGAACGTGGTTGCCAGCGTGATGGGGTACTGCAGGTCACCACGCACTGGACGGCCCCAACCCATGTTGTTGAAGGTCACACCGTAGCCGGCGCGCAGCACCGTGTCCTGGTTCAGCCGGTAAATGGCGCCCAGGCGCGGTGCGAAGTTCCCCTTGCCCGCCTCGAGGCCGACGTTCTTCTCATTGCTGCCGCGGCCGCCGATGATGACCTCGAGCGTGTTGAGGTCGAGGCGTTCGAGGCCGCGCCCGTCGGCGCGCGCCATGAGCGGGTAGTACTCCCACCGCACCCCGAGGTCCAACGTCAGCTTCGACGTCGGCGTCCAGCGGTCGCGGAAGTAGACCGCGTGCTGCCACTCGCGGCTGGTCATCAATTCGTTCTGGACGCTCTTGCCGACCGACGAGGTGAGCCCCATCAGGAAGGCCGCGTAGGTGTTGAACAGGTTGGATACCTGGCCGCTGTTCGACAGGACCGTCGCGTTGCCCGCGAACTGGAATCTGCCGCGCGGATTGCCGCTCTCGGGCTGCCAGTGATCGAGGTAGAGGAAATTGACCGTGTAGCCGGTTCGCAGGTCGTGGCGTCCCATGTTCTTCGACACGTTCGCGGCCAGCGAGTACGTCCGCTCGTCGCGGAAGATCGGATTCCAGCCGTCGCGGTTGCCGACGGTTGAGAACCCCGTCTGGAACTCCGGATACCCTGCGTATCGCTGATCCCCCAGCCCCGCGTCGTTGGTGCCGGGAATCTTGAGCACGTCCAGACCGAAATTGCCCACGTTGAAATCCGGCCCGTAGACGTCCTGCTTCTGCCGCGCGAAGCCGAACGTCGCGTCGAACAGCATCGTCGGGCTGATCGTCCACGTCTGTCCATGGGTGGCCGAGTAGACCTTCGTGAAGCCGCCGTCCGAGTCGACTTCGGTGTTCGATGGCGTGCCGAGGTAGTTCGACAGGTCGTCGACGACCGCGTCCATGAAGCTGTACTTGAACCACAACTGGTGCGCCGACGCCCGGTTGTAGTTCACCTTGGCGTCGTAGTTATGACGGTTGAAGGTACGGTCCTCCTGGCGCTGGAAGTTGTCGGTCAACCCGGCGAGGCCGATGCCTGTCACGTTCGGCAGCGGATATAGCTCCAGGATCTTCAGCGCGGTCGGATCGATCATGTCCGCCGGAATGCGGTTGGCGTCGAACGCGGTCCGGCCCGTGCCGTTCGTCTGCGTCGTCGAGAACGGGTTGTAGATGAGCTGCTGCGTCCCCGCGTTGTTCGTCGCACGCGAGAGGTCACCCGCGCGCATCGCGGCGTCGGGAACGCTGAAGAACCGGAACTCGCTGTTCGAACGCTTGAAGCCGTCGTACGACGCGAAGAAGAACAACTTGTCCCGGACGATCGGACCGCCGAGCGACCCGCCGAAGATGTGCTGTTCGAGCGGCAGCTTGTTCGGTTTGCCGCTCTTCTCGTTGCAGTTGAATCCACACGGCCTGAACGAGTAGGCGGTGGCGTTGAGCTTCTCGTTGTTGAAGAACTCGAACGCCGACCCCTTGAACTGGTTCGTTCCCGACTTCGTGATGACCGTGATGGCGGCGCCGCCGGCCATCCCCTGCTCGGCGTCGAACGAGGCCGTCGACACGTTGACGGTGTCGATCGTCTCGGCCGGCGCCACATACATCACGTGGTTCGGCAGCCAAATGTTGACGTTGGTGGCGCCGTCGGTGCGCGTCGAGTTGTTCGTGTTCGCCTGTCCGTTGACGTTGGTCGTCATCGAACGCGCCGGCGTGTCCGTTTCCGCGTTGCCGAACGACATCGGCATGGTGCCAGGCACCAGGTTCTGCAGAGCCTGGTAATTGCGGAACCGATTGAGCGGCATCTGCGTGATGGCGTCAGACTTCAGCTCCGTCGACACGTCGGCCTTGTCCGTCTGAAGCAGCTCGGCCGCCGACTGGACCGTGACGGTTTCGGTCAGCGCGCCGACTTCGAGCCGCAAATCCACGCGCGAGATCTGGCCGATGCTCACCGGCACGCTCGAACGCACGGCCTCGCGGAAGCCGGTCAGCGTAATCTTGACGTCGTAAGACCCGGGGAGCACGTTGACCAGACTGTAGGACCCCTCGGCATCGGTCGACGTGTCGCGCGTGAGGTTCGTTTCCTTATTGACGATCGTAACGGTCGCGCCGGGAACCACCTCGCCCTGCGCGTCCCGGACGTTGCCGACGATGCTGCCGTACAGGACCTGCGCCCTGACGGGCGTGGCCCCGAGCATGAGACTCATCAGCGTGACGCTGATGGCCATCAGACGTACGGACGATCGCGCTGTTGCTGAACGCTCGAGCACAGCTGCCCCCCTCCAGGAAAGTTGTCACGACTCAAACCATCACGGCTGTCACACCGCGCCAAGCCAGACGCCGCCGCCAGCTGCAGATGAGATTGTTCTATCCTTTACTACGGTGGGCTGGCAGGCTACTACGGTGGGCTGTCAGGGTCAATCGGCACATGGCAGTGCGCAACAGCCGTTTTGCTATGCGCGATGAAACAGCCAGAAGTCGTCAAACCACCTCGGGCGCCGTGCTCTTGCCTTGCTTCGTGAGGAGCGCCTTGACGGCGTCGGCAGGCGACGGCTGGCTACGGACCTGCGCAGGCGTGAGCGTCTCGAGCGGCTTGGCGCCCAGCGCCAAGTGATCGAGCACGGCCTGGTTGTCGGCGGTTGGTTTGGCGGGTGCCTGAGCGGCAACAGGCAGAGCAACTGCCAGCCAGAGGCACGTGCTGGTGGCGGGAGCGCGACTGTTCATGCCGGAGCCGGGTGCAAGGATCCACCGGCCGACCCGAGCAAACCGTCAGTCGCGCGGTCGAGCGACTTGGCCGAGTTGAGGCACGCCAGGCTTCTGGTGCACGGTCAGGGCGCCGCAGGCGTCGCAGCGCACGTACAGCACGTAGTCGGTGCGCACCACGACGCGGCGGGTATCCGCGCTGTCACACTCGGGGCAGACTCCTGGATCGAGCCTGCGACGACGGCGGTCGGTGCCGGCGGGCGCCTCGCCAGGTGTCAGTGCCGAACTCTGCGGAAGCAAGCTCACGCACGCACCGTACTATGGATGAGCTGTAAGCACTACTCACGGACGATAGCCCGGGCATGCCGGGGCCGCCTGGGCACCGGGCCGGCCCGACGACGGCATCAGCTGGTGCTCGAACGGGCCCTGGCTGTCGCGCGGATTCGCGCGGCGCGTGAAGCGACTGACCGCACCGGCACCGGAGTCGTGCTCACCGCCCGTTCGGAAGGCCTCATCGTCGGGCGACCGGCCGGGAGTTCACGACGCGCGCCCCTTACAGCAGGCCGCGACCCCTCAGGCAGCGCCGCACCCCCTCGACGCCGTCGGCGCGACACGCCTCGAGCCCGGCCCGCCGTGCCGCCTCGACATTGGCCTCGGCGTCGTCGAAGAACAGCACCGATGCGGCGGGCGCCGCCAGGCGTTCGAGCGCCGCACCGTAAATCGCCGCGTCCGGTTTGCGCACGCCGAGCTGGTGCGACGAGTACATCGCGTCGAACAGTCCGACCAGCGCCGGGTCCTCGGCGAGCGCGGCCCAGTGCACCTCGTTGGAGTTGCTGAGGGCCGCCAGCCGGTAGCGCGGCCGCAGTTCACACAGCAGTTCGCGGGCGCCCGGCAGCAGCCCGCGGCACCACGATCGGTACGCGGACAGGAAGGCCCCCGGCTCGAGCGCAATGCCCCAGTCACGGATGAAGCGCTCGGCGAATTGCTCGGTCGACATCGAGCCCATGCCGAATGCCAGCGAGTGCGGACAACCGATCCAACGAGCCAGCACGTCGGTCGTGGTCGACGGCCCCGGGAGCAGCGCCTGCAGGTCGGCGACGCCGGAGAAATCCACCAGGACGCCACCCAAATCGAACAGCAGCACTTCGATAGGTCTCGCCATGTGCGGGCACGCTCCGGGCGAGACGCTCGCGCGTCTCGCTGAATCACCGCGGTCGCGGTCGCGGCGCGGGCGGAACCTGCGGCGTGCCCGGCCCCGAGGATTAGAGACGTGCAATCGGCTACCGGCTGCCGTGACGGAGCGCCGGGCCCCACGGCGTCCAGAATCACGCCGACCGTCTCCGGGCGATACATTCTCGCATCGGGCGCCTGTAATGATAAGCTTACTTTCAAATGGCGGCGCGTGGTATACACCCTGCAACGGCCGCCCTGACGTGCCGCGGCTCGACGACATCCGGCGGGCCTTCACAATCGCGTGCCGACAGCGGTCGGCACTTTTCGCGGAGTCGATTGCATGAGCAAGACCAAGGCTGTACAAGCACTCGTTGAGTGCGGTGTGACCCGTCGGTCCTTTGCACGCAGCGTGATGCTGGGTGGTGCGGCGCTTGGCGGCGCCGCGCTCCTGACCAGCGAACAGGACGTCCTGGCGCAGAGCCTGACCGACGCCGACATCCTGAATTTCGCCTTGAACCTGGAGTATCTGGAGGCCGAGTTCTATACGGTCGCGACCACCGGTCGGCGAATCGCCGATGTCGGCATCGGCATTACCGGCACCGGCCGCGGTGGAGACACCGTCGGCGGCAGCCGGGTCTCCCTCAATGAGCGCAACATGACGGTTGCGGCGCAGATTGCCCTCGACGAACAGGCCCACGTCCGGTTCCTGCGGCAGGCCCTGGGCAACGCCGCCGTCGCCAAGCCGGCCATCAATCTGGCGGCGCTTGGTATCGGCTACAACAACGCCAACGAGTTCCTGACGCTCGCCCGCGCCTTCGAGGATCTCGGCGTCAGTGCCTACGCCGGAGCGGCGGCCTTCATCGGCAATCGCGGCACTCTGACCGCCACTGCGCAGATTGCCCTGACCGAAGGCCAGCACGCCGGGGTGCTGCGTCTGCTGATCAGCGACGCAGGCGCGGCGGTGCCGATGGTCGATGGACGGGATGTCCCGCCGCTCGGGTCGCCCGGCGGGCGGCTGTTCCAGGTCGACGGCGCCGGCCTCTCGACGATCCGGACACCTGGCCAGGTGCTGGCCGTGGCTTACGCGTCGGCCACCGCCGGCACACGCTCCGGCGGCTTCTTCCCCAACGGCGTCAACGGCACCATCGCCAGCGTCTAGGGCAGATACCGG
>JACDAO010000007.1 GCA_013695405.1 Acidobacteriota bacterium
GATCCGGCCTGGTCGCCCGACGGCAGGTACGTCGCCTTCCTGAGTGCCCGTTCGGAGACGCGCGAGAAGACGACCGCGCGCGAGGTCTACGTGATCGAGCCGAAGGCCGGCGCCACGCCGCGCCAGATCAGCGGCCACGTCGGCCGGCACAGTGCGCCGCTGGCGTGGCGCCCCGACTCGCAGGCGCTGCTGTACATGGAAGGGACCGATCCGCGCTACGACGCGTACGAGCAGTACCAGATGGTGGTGGTGCCGGTGGTCGGCGGCACGCCGCGGTCAGTCGCGCCGACTCTGGACCGTCCGGTGTCGGCGGCCGCCTGGTCGCACGACGGCAGCCGTATCGTCTTCGTGGTCGCCGACGACCGCGAGCAGCACGTCGCGTCGGTGGCCGCGACCGGAGGCGCGGTCACCCGGATCACGTCGGGGCCGCAGGTGGTCCGCGGTCTGAGCGACATCTCCGCGGATGGAGGGGCCGCGGTGCTGGTGAGCCTGCCCTCGCGTCCCGACGAAGTGCATGCGCTCGACGGCGGCACGCTGCGTCCGCTGACCGACCACAACGCGTGGATGGCCAAGGAACTGCAATTGGGCATCCTCGAGGCGGTCGAGTACACCACGCCGGACGGCGTCCGCATCGGGGCGCTGCTGACGCGACCGCCAGGGGCCGAGGGCGCAACCCGGCTGCCGTTCGTGCTGCAGGTGCACGGCGGACCGAACGGCCAGGACACGCACGGCTTCTTCTTCGATCGCGAGTGGCTCGCCGCCAATGGCTACGCGGTGCTGCAAGTCAATTACCGCGGCAGCCATGGGCGTGGCCAGGCGTTCCAGTCGGCGATCTTCGGTGACTGGGGCAACAAGGAAGTGGTCGATCTGCTGGCCGGCGTCAACTGGGCGATCGAGGCTGGAATTGCCGACCCTGATCGGCTCGGCATCGGCGGCTGGAGTTATGGCGGCATCCTGACCAACTACGCGATCGCCACCGATTCGCGCTTCAAGGCCGCGGTCAGCGGCGCCAGCAGCTCGCTGCAGCTGACCATGTATGGCACCGACCAGTACATCGTCCAGTACGAGACCGAGATGGGCCAGCCGTGGAAGACGATGGATCGCTGGATGAAGGTGTCGTACCCCTTCTTCAAGGTCGAGCAGATCCGCACGCCGACGATGTTCATGGCCGGCGAGAAGGACTTCAACGTGCCGGCGATTGGCAGCGAGCAGATGTACCAGGCGTTCAAGTCGACCGGCATTCCGACCAGGCTCGTGATCTACCCGGAGCAGTTCCACGGCATCACGCGTCCCAGCTATCGCCGGCATAGGCTCGAACAGTGGGTCCGCTGGTTCGACACCTATCTCACACCGGCCGGCAACGCCGCCAGACCGGCCCTGCCGACGGCCGGAGGTGCGCGCTAGGTGGCCGTTGGCGAGGGGCGCGTCGTTCCGGCGGACCACGGCCTGCAGTGGGCGCGTGACGGCGTCGAGTTGGTGAGCGCCGCGCCAGTTGTGTGGCTCGGCATGGCGCTGCTGTTCGTGCTGTTGGGCGTGGCCCTCAGCATCGTGCCCGGGGTCAGCCTGCTCTGGAACGTCGCCGTGCCGATCCTGCTCGGCGGCGTGATGCTCGGCTGCGAGGCCATGCGGCAGGGCCGCCCGCTCGAAGTGCGGCACCTGTTTGCGGGCTTCGAGGCGCCACGGATGCAGCAACTGGCCCTGGTCGGCGCGCTCTATCTGGCGGCGTCGATCCTGCTGATTGTCCTGGGCGTCGGCATCGCCCTCGGGGGATCGCTGCTGAGCGCGGCGATGCTCGGCTCGGGCGCCTTCGAGCAGAGCCCGGCGCTGGTGGTGGGACTGGTGGCGACCGGCATCATCGTCTTCGGCGCACTCGCCATCCTGTTGTCGATGACCATCTGGTTCGCGCCGGCGCTGGTCGCGCTCGACGGAGTTGCCGCGCTCGAGGCGATGCGGATCAGCCTGTACGCCTCGCTGCGCAACACCTTGCCGCTCCTGGTCTACGGGCTGGTGCTGATCGGCGTCGGCCTGTTGGTGATGGCGCCGTTCATCGCCGCTCTGATTCTGCTGCCGCTGTACCAGCCCACCGGCACCGCCCCGCTGATGATCGCGGTCGCGGTTGGAGGCGCGGTGTTCCTGGTGATCTGCGCGGTGGCGATTGCGCCCACGATCTGGGGGGCGATGTACGCGAGCTATCGCGATGTGTTCTGCGGGTAGCGGGAGTCTGACGCTTCCTGGGTGGCGGGTTCGATGAGCAGCGACGCGACCAGCAGGCAGACCGCCAGGCCCGCGCACACTACCGCGGCCACGACGCGGGTGTCGGCGGCCAGCACCGCCATGGTTGCCAGCAGCACGGCGTAGAGGACGTCGACCACGACGACGGCTGGCCGGAGCCGCCGACGACGCCAGGCGAGTTGACTGGGGTAGTGCCGGCCACTGAACCACAGATGCAGGCGCAGCGACGAGGCGCACGCGGCGATGCTCACCAGCGCGAGATGCGCCGCGCCGCGCCATCGCCCCGGCAGCGCATCGGCCACCAGCCACCCGGGCCAGAGCATCGCCACGTAAACCATCGCCGTGACGGCGTGGTGGACGTCGAGCCACCGGGCCGGACGCGACGCCACCGTGCCCCGGCCCGGCGCGTACGACGGGGCTGGCGCGGGCCGCGGGCCATCG
>JACDAO010000013.1 GCA_013695405.1 Acidobacteriota bacterium
CACCCCAACTGGCCAGTGCCTGGCAGGATGCGCGCCTGTCGTTTGGCGACGTGCGCCCCGGGCATGCCCTGGCGGTGCCGATTTCACGCGCCGTTGCCAGCGGCGTGCTGCAGCCGCTCGAAGGCCAGACCTTCGGCACGTCGCAGCCGATGACCGGCCAAGAGGCGATCACCGCCGTCGACCGCCTTGCCGCGATCGCGCAGGGGGCCGGGCTCGGACCCGCCGTCGGCGCCAGCATCGGCGCGCCCCGCTGAGGCTGGACCGAGCCCGTGGCCGCCGTCCTGACCCTGGCCAACCAGCTCACGCTGCTCCGGATGCTGTTGATTCCGGTGTTCGCGATCCTGCTGATCTACGGCCACGTCGGCTGGGCGCTGGCGGTGTTCGTGGTGGCCGCGGTGACCGACCTGCTGGACGGATTCATCGCGCGTCGCTCAGGCCAGCCGACCACGCTCGGCGCCTGGCTGGACCCGGCCGCCGACAAATTGCTGATGCTGACGATGTTCGTGGTCCTGACGCTGCCGTTGCCGCACCTGATGCACCGAATCCCGCTGTGGTTGACGGTGGTGGTCTTCAGCCGTGACCTCGGCATCGTACTGACGGTGGCGATCGTCAACCTGGCGCTCGGCCCGCGCACCTTCTATCCGTCGGTCTGGGGCAAGCTGGCGACCGGTACCTTCGCGGTGACCGGGGTGGTGACGCTGCTCTTCAACCAGCTGGCCCGGCCCTCGGCCGTGCCGGCGCTGTTGCAGAACGCCTCGCTGGTGATCGCCATCGTCAGCGCCCTGCACTATGTGTTCACCGCGCGCAAGCCGCAGCACGCGAAGTGAAGACGGCCAGCCGATCGAGCGACGGGCTCAGGCTACACGCAGCCCATCCTCAGGCCTGTACCTTCGTCCTGAAGTACTCGATGGTGCGGGTCAGGCCTTCCTCGAGCGATACCTTCGGCTCCCAACCAAGCAGCGTGCGGGCCCGGGTGATGTCCGGACGGCGGACCTTCGGGTCGTCCTCGGGCAGCGACTGGAAGACCAGCCGGCTCGACGACCCGGTCATCGCGATGATCGTCTCGGCGATCTGCTTGATGGTCAGCTCGTGCGGGTTCCCGATGTTGACCGGCTCGTTGAGGTCGGACTCCAGCAGCCGGATGATGCCGTCGACCAGGTCGGTGACGTAGCAGAAACTGCGCGTCTGCGAGCCGTCGCCGAAGATGGTCACGTCCTCGTTGCGCAGGGCCTGGCTCATGAACGCCGGTACCGAGCGACCGTCGTTGACGCGCATGCGCGGGCCGTAGGTGTTGAAGATGCGGACGATCTTGGCGTCGAGCCCGTGGAAGCGGTGGTACGCCATGGTCATCGCCTCGGCGAACCGCTTGGCTTCGTCGTACACGCCGCGCGGCCCAACGGGGTTGACGTTGCCCCAGTAGGTTTCCTTCTGCGGGTGTTCGAGCGGGTCGCCGTAGACCTCGGAGGTCGAGGCGATGACGAACCGTGCCTGCTTCTCCTTGGCCAGGCCGAGCGCCTTGTGAGTACCGAGCGCGCCCACTTTGAGGGTCGGAATCGGCAACTCGAGATAGTCGATCGGACTGGCCGGACTGGCCCAGTGCAGCACCGCGTCGACCGGCCCGTCGATGTAGATGTAGTTGGTGACGTCGTGCTTGATGAAGGTGAAGTCGCGGTTGTGCAGGTGCGCGATGTTGGCCGTGGCGCCGGTCAGCAGGTTGTCGATGCCGACCACCGTGTGGCCGCGGTCGAGCAGTGTTTCGGCGAGGTGCGACCCGATGAAGCCGGCGGCTCCGGTGATGACGACACGAGGCATGGGCGAGGTTCTCAGTAAGCGTGCTTGTGGAAGAAGCCCTTGACGACCGTCAGCCACATGATCTTGAGGTCGAGCGTGATCGACCAGTTCTCGATGTAGTAGAGGTCGTACTCGATGCGCTTCTCGATCGAGGTGTTGCCGCGCCAGCCGTTGACCTGGGCCCAGCCGGTCAGGCCGGCGCGGACCTTGTGGCGGAGCATGTACTGCGGGATTCGCTGCTTGAATTGGTCGACGAAGAACGGCCGCTCCGGCCGCGGCCCGACCAGCGACATGTCGCCGCACAGCACGTTCCACAGCTGGGGCAGTTCGTCCATGTTGCTGCGGCGAAGGAATTGTCCGATCGGGGTGCACCGCGGATCGTCCTCGACCGCCCACACCGGGCCAGACTCGCGTTCGGCGCCGTCGTACATCGATCGGAACTTCCAGACGTGGAACGGCTTGCCGTCCAGGCCCATCCGCTCCTGCCGGAACAGCGCTGCGCCCGGCGAGGTGACGCGGATGATCAGCAGCAGCACCGCCATCGGAATCGCCAGCGCCACGAGGCTGGCCGAGGCCATGGCGATGTCCATGCCTCGTTTGAGGACCGCGTTGAGGCCGCGCAGGGGCACGTCGTGGATGTTGATGATCGGCAGGCCGTCGAGATCCTCGAGTCGGGCCCGCAGGGAGATCATCTGCAGCAGGTCGGGCACCACCCGGATGTCGACGATCTCGCGGTTGGCGTTTTCCACCAGGGTGAGCATCTTGACGTGCTCTTCGAGCGGCAGGGCGACGTAGAGGTGGTCGATCTTCTCCCGCTGGAGGATCTCGGCGGCGTCGCCGAGCGTGCCGAGCAGCGGCAGGCCACGGTAGCCGAGGTGCCCGCCCGCCTCGGCCTTGTCATCGACGAATCCGATCACCTTGAGGCCGAGTTCGCGATGTTCGAGGATGCGGTCGACGACCAGCCGGCCGAGATCGCCGGCCCCGGCGACCAGCACCCGCTTCAGGCCGATACCGGCACGCCAGCGGCGCTCGAGCCAGTCGCGCACCGCGAGCCGGGTCAGCAACGACAGCACGACGTTGAGGACCAGGAACAGGCCCCAGACCAGCTGGCTGACTTCGAAGACGCCCCGATCCTTGAGCGGGTCGGGGAAGTAGTAGGTCTGGACGTAGAGCGTGCTGACTACGCCGAGGACCACCGCCAGGACGCTGCCGACCAGCACGCCGAAGAAGTCGTCGATCCGCGAGCGGCCGCGGCGCAGGCGATAGAGCCCGTGCAGGTGGAAGGCCAGCGGCACCAGGGCGCCGACCAGCGGCGTGACCCAGAGGTACTGCTGGAACGGGGGATAGCCCTTGGTGACGACGATCAGGCCGGAGTGGAAACGGACCCAGTAGGCCAGCAGGAAGGCCAGGATGCCGGTGCACGTGTCGGCGCCGACGTGCAGCGCGACCAGCAACCGGTTGTAGCGTCTTACCATCGCACCGCCTCTGGAGAGGCCTGCAGCAAATCAGTCACGGCGTGGGTCAGCTCCCGCACGAAGCGCTCTGTAGAGAAGATGTCGGCTTGGGCACGGCACGCCTCCACCCCCGGCGGGTGATCGAGCACGCGCCGCAGGCCGACGGCAAAGGCGTCCACGCCATCGCCGGTCAGGGCGCCGGTCACGCCGTCGACCACCGTTTCGGTGGCGCCGCCGCGGCCGAGCGCGACCACCGGCGTACCACAGGCCTGGGCTTCCACCGGCACCAGGCCGAAATCCTCCTCGCCCGGCAGCAACACGACCGCGGCCTGCCGGTAGAGATCACGGACCTCGGCGTCGGCCAGGGCGCCCAAGAACTCCACGCCGCCGCCCCCGAGGCGGGTCAGCGCTCGCGCCTCCGGGCCTTGGCCCACCACCTTCAGTGGCACGCCGACCTGTCGGCACGCCTGCACCGCGACATCGACCCGCTTGTACGGCACCAGCGCCGAGACGACCAGCGCAAAGCGGTCCTTGGTGCCCGACCCCGGCGTAAAGTAGGCGGTGTCGGCCGGGGGGTACACGACGGCCGACCGTCGATTGTAATATCTCGTGATTCTCCGCGCAACATATTGAGAGATGGCGAGATAGCGGTCCGGTCGCACGCTGGTCCGCTGGTCCCAGCGGGCAAAGCGATTGAGCAGCCGGCGCATCACCGCCGACCGCGCCCGTCCGACCCGCGCCGGGCCGAAATAGGCGTCGAACTGATCCCACGCGTACCGCACCGGGGTGAAGCAGTAGCAGAGGTGGCGGGTCCCGGCCGGCGTCGGCACCGACTTGGCGGCGCAGTGACTGGTCGAGATGATGAGGTCGGGGCGGCCGACGTCCATCCGGTCGATCGCCGACGGATAGAGCGGCAGGAGGTGACGGTAGATCCGCGCCACGTCGGGAACCTGCTGCAGGAACGAGGTCCGCGGCTGGTGCCGCTCGATCGCCGGCGAGACGCTGCCGTGCACGTGGATCAGCGTGTGCAGCGAGGCCTCCGGGTAGAGCTCGCACAGGACTTCGAGTACGCGCTCGCCCCCACGCATGCCGGTCAGCCAGTCGTGCACCAGCGCCACGCGGGCCGGGCGATGCGGGTCGTGCGACGGCAGGGCGGTCACCGGCCAGCCGCCACCTCGCGGTAGATGCGCAGGATGGTCTCGGTGGTGCGCGGCCAGGAGTAGTGGGCGGCGCGCACCAGCCCGCGCTCCCGCAG